>NZ_JBHYCW010000005.1:0-149190 GCF_051861365.1 Sediminibacterium sp.
GATCAGAGTGCTGGAATACCTCAAAGAGTTTAGGGGCTTACCGCACATGATACGTGTAGATAATGGACCAGAGTTCATCTCACACAAGCTTGAGTTTTGGTGCAGGGAGCATAACATCAGTCTGGCTTTTATACAACCCGGTAAACCTATGCAAAACGGCTATGTAGAACGTTGTAATGGCAACATCAGAAAGGAATTATTAAATGCGTATGTATTTACAACATTGGATGAGGTACGAGAAAAAGCAGAAGAATGGCGTATGGATTATAATTGCTCAAGACCACATCAGTCGCTGGGTTTTGTACCGCCAGTCGAATACATTTAATCCGTATTCATGTTAAACTGAAAAAAGAAAATTATACTTTTAACTGGCCCGAAAAAAAGGGGAGCTTACAACAGCTAACGGACAGGGCTTGCTGCTGTGCTGGTATTCATTGAACGTCCAGCCCGGAACCCCTGATGATTGCAAATATGTAGTTGAAGTTAACAACTAAAAGCCAAATAGAATTACGTCGGCTGGAACTGGTGCTGATAGCGAACAAAAAGATGAGGATATGTTCGTCCGCCAGTATAGCAGCAAACCCCCTGTTGTACGTTCGCCCTTTTCTCTGTCCAGTAGTAGAGTGTTGCATTTTAACTGTGTCAACCTAAAGACTGTTACCCAAGCCGAGCAAGAAGGCAAGCTCTTTGGCAGGTTGGCTTCTGTGCTGTGGGTTTTGTGTGCCTGCCAATGTGCTTGCCTTGCGGCGTTGGCTATTGGAGACTTCGCTTATTGTCCTTTTGTCATTGTGTGTTTGGTCAATTGATTTTCGTTGGCTTTTTATTGTCGTCAATAGCAACAAATGTAAACTCTCCGCTTACTGCTTTTTGTCTGTCGTTAGAATACATCTGTTCAACAAAAATATCAACTCTTACTTTTAAGCTCGTATTGCCGGTATAAGATACTTTACCAACCAACTCTATTATAGTTCCTGCAGGTATGGGCATTTTAAAATCTATTCTGTCGCTGCTAACAGTTACCATTTTTTGTCTGCTGTAACGGGTTGCAGTTATAAAAGCCACTTCATCCATCAAGTGCATTGCTGTCCCACCAAATAAAGTGTCATAATGATTTGTACTGTCGGGAAATACAGCTTTAAATATTCTTGTGATTGATTTTTCAATTTTTTCTTCGTTCATCATTTATGCAACATTTTCAATTGCAATGAAGTTTACTAAATTCCCTTTTTTGTTGAAGACAGGATAACCTTCAATTTGGCATTTGTAAATACTCCCGTCTTTTTTATAATTTGTAATGATACTTTTAAATGGGTTTTGTTTATCAACCGCTATTTTAATTTTTTCTCTTTCTATAATTTCAGTTTTAGCACCTTGAAACATTGTGGGCTTTTTGTGAATTACATCCTCCTGTCTGTAACCATTCATGGCAAATATATTTTCAGTAGCATGAATGATATTGAGTTTCGTATCCGTAATAATAATCACTTTGTTTTCCCAAACCAATGTATTGTCAAGAGAAACGAGGGGTTTATGCCAGTTACCTGCATTCATTATACTTTGCATTATTCTCAAGTCATTGGCTAATTGCATTCTTCTGTGCAATCCTTCTAAACATATATCCCAGCATAAAAGTGGATGTGCCATAGTTATTAGTTTTAATCAGTTCGTTTCATCCTTGAAAATGGATAACCATTACATCCTTTACGGGGGTTAATCCTATCTGCCGTTGCTGTATTCATTGCTTCCTCCATAGTACTTGCTTTATATGTAGTAAGGCAATAACCCCAATGCCAGGGTTTCATGTTTTCAAAATACATTATGTCTATCCTTGTGTACAGCCCACCGTCCGAAGGATTAGCTTCATCATTCTTTGCAATAAAAAAATTTTCAGCCTTGTTGTACTGTAACAAGTGATACTTTATGCTTTTACCTTGCACCCATTCTTTGTTTGTAATAATATAGCTGCTTCCGTAATCATCTTTAAAGTTTCCAAGTAAGGCAGATGGCATCTGCTTTAATGTTTGCTGGCTAATTTTGGCAGTCGTATGACAAGCCGATACCAATAGCCAAAAAGCAACTATGAGATTTCTTATTTTCACTTGCTTATTTTACGAACCACAACTAATACAACCATCTTCCATATTGCAACTTGGGGCATCAGTTTGCGTTGGCTCCACATCATTATTTATTTGTGGTTGTTGATTTACTATTTCTGTTGATGGAACTACAGGGCTTATTTCATTGCTACCTTGCTTTTCTACTGTAAATTGAACAGCTTGTGTGGCGGCTTGTGTACGCAAATAATACATGCCAGTTTTTAAACCTTTCTTCCATGCGTAAAAGTGCATAGAAGTAAGTTTAGAAGTATTTGGGTTGTCAACAAATAAATTCAACGATTGGGATTGACAAATGTATGCCCCTCTGTCAGCTGCCATATCAATAATATTGCGTTGTTTTATTTCCCAAACTGTTTTGTATAATTCTTTTATGTCGGTTGGTATTTCTGCAATGTTTTGGATAGAACCATTGGCAGCAATAATTTTATTTTTCATACTGTTATTCCACAATCCTAAATTCACTAAGTCTTTTAAGAGATGTTTATTTACGATTATAAATTCACCGCTTAAAACCCTTCTTGTATAAATATTGCTTGTATACGGCTCAAAACATTCGTTGTTGCCAAATATTTGTGACGTAGAAGCAGTAGGCATAGGCGCTAATAAAAGCGAATTACGTACTCCGTATTGTTTTACCTCTTCTTTTAGCAAAGCCCAATCCCAACAGTCAGTTGGTGTTACACCCCACATATCAAATTGAAAAATACCTTTTGAAACTGGCGAATCTACAAAGGTTTCATAAGCACCTTGTTCTTTTGCCAAATCTTTACTGGCTGTCATTGCCGCAAAGTAGATGGTTTCAAAAATATTTTTATTTAACAGTTTTGCCAACTCACTTTCGAATGGCAAACGCAATAAAATAAATACATCTGCTAAGCCCTGCACACCCAAACCAATTGGGCGGTGCTTCATATTGGAAGTTCTTGCCTCTTCTATTGGGTAGTAATTATTGTCAATTATTTTGTTGAGGTTTTTTGTTACTTGATAAGTTACTTCATATAGTTTTTGCTGGTCAAACTTTCCATCAATAACAAAACGGGGTAATGCCAATGAAGCTAAATTACAAACTGCCACTTCATCAGGGCTGGTATATTCCATTATTTCAGTACAAAGATTACTGCTTTTAATTGTGCCTAGATTTTGCTGATTACTTTTACTGTTTGCAGCATCTTTATATAACATGTAGGGTGTACCTGTTTCAATTTGTGATTGTAAAATCGCAAACCACAAATCCTGTGCTTTCACTGTTTTTCTTGCTTTGCCTTCAGCTTCATATTTAACGTAAAGCGTTTCAAATTCTTTACCCCAACACTCACTTAACCCCGGTGCCTCATTGGGGCAAAACAAACTCCAATCACCATTTGCTTCCACCCGTTTCATAAACAAATCGCAAATCCATAAAGCAAAAAATAAATCTCTTGCCCTCATTTCTTCTTTACCATGATTTTTTCTTAAATCTAAAAACTCAAATACATCACTATGCCATGGCTCTAAGTAAATAGCAAAAGCACCTTTGCGTTTTCCGCCACCTTGGTCAACATATCTGGCAGTATCATTAAATACACGGAGCATTGGAATAATGCCGTTGCTTGTTCCATTTGTGCCGCCAATATAACTGCCTGTGGCTCTGATATTGTGAATGGCTAAACCAATACCACCAGCACTTTGAGAAATTTTTGCTGTTTGTTTTAGTGTGTCGTAAATGCCGTCAATGCTATCTTCTTTCATTGTTAAAAGAAAACATGAACTCATTTGAGGTTTAGGAGAACCTGCATTAAACAATGTTGGTGTGGCATGTGTCATCCATCGTTCACTCATTAAGTGATATGTTTTTATGGCACTCTCAATATCTTCTTTGTGTATGCCTATTGCAACTCTCATATACATGTGTTGCGGACGTTCTGCAATTTTTCCATCAACTTTTAGCAGGTACGATTTTTCCAAAGTTTTAAAACCAAAATAGTCAAAACCAAAATCTCTGTCGTAAATAATGGTGCTGTCCAGTAACTCTGCATGTTCTTCAATTATCTGCATCACATCATCTGCTATTAGTGGTAATTTTTTTCCTGTTGCAGCATCTGTATAATTATAAAGCCTTTGCATTGTTGCAGAAAAACTTTTAATGGTATTCTTATGCAGGTTGCTTACTGCAATTCTTGACGCAAGTATTGCATAGTCGGGATGTGTGATAGTAAGCGATGCTGCTGTTTCTGCTGCAAGGTTGTCCAGCTCTGTTGTCGGCACGCCTGCATAAATACCTTCAATGGTTTTCTTTGCAACATCAATTACATTCACCATTGGGCTTAAACTGTAACTTAATTTTTCAATTCTTGCGGTTACTTTGTCAAATTTTACAGATTCCTGCTTACCGTTTCTTTTTATTACAAACATGGGTGTAGTATATATTTAATGTTGTTCAAAAATCTTCTTCAGTTGAAAATACTTGAGTTTCTTTATTACCCATTACTCCAGCTTTTTGATAATCGCCAACTCTTTTTTCAAAAAAGTTTGTTTTGCCTTGCAATGAAATCATTTCCATAAAGTCAAATGGATTGGTGGCGTTGTAAATTTTTGTACAACCTAATTCACTTAGCCAACGGTCTGCAACAAACTCAATGTATTGTTGCATCAATTTAGCGTTCATACCAATTAAATCAACAGGTAATGCTTCAGTAATAAATTCCTTTTCTATTGTTACAGCATCGGCAATAATATCCTGGACTTTTTTTTCTGACAATTTGTTTTGCAGCATACTATAAAGTAGACAAGCAAACTCACAATGTAAACCTTCATCACGGCTTATTAATTCATTACTGAACGTAAGCCCCGGCATTAAGCCTCTTTTTTTCATCCAGAAAATAGAACAGAAACTGCCGCTAAAAAATATTCCTTCTACTGCTGCAAATGCAACAAGGCGTTCAGCAAAATTTCCATTGTCAATCCAACGCAAAGCCCATTCTGCTTTTTTCTTTACTGCTGGTACAGTGTCAATAGCATGAAATAGTTTATGTTTTTCTTGTGGGTCTTTGATGTAAGTGTCAATAAGCAAAGCGTAGGTTTCGCTGTGTATATTTTCCATCATTATCTGAAAACCATAAAAGCATCTGGCTTCGGGTAATTGCACTTCACTCATAAAGTTTACCGCAAGATTTTCATTTACGATGCCATCACTTGCAGCAAAAAAGGCTAACACATGAGAGATAAAATGGCGTTCTCCATCATTTAGTGCAGCCCAATCTTTTAAGTCGCCACTTAAATCAATTTCTTCGGCTGTCCAAAAGCTGGCTTCATGTCTTTTGTATTGTTCCCAAATTTTTGGGTAATTAATTGGCAGGATAACAAAGCGGTCTTTATTTTCTTTTAAAAGTATTTCTTCTGTATGTACCATAATCAATATTTGTTTCAAAAATTTTTAGCTACAGGAGAAAAATATAGTGCTGAAAGAATGAGCCGCATGAAGCAGCGAAGACTGTCAGTACCATGCCTTTCACCCGAAAGCGTTGTTACTAAATGTTTGATTCTGGCAGGTCTTCTGACTTGCTCCATTGTTTAAAGCCTTCCCGTCCAAAATGACAGTGGCATGGGGATTAAACAACTTTGGTGGAGCTTACAGCTACGGGGATAGTTCAAGACTTAAACTTGATTCCCTTTTAATGAAATCCGCTTGTGGCGAATTGTCAACCAAAATGTGGTGTAAAATAATAACCTAAATTTAAAATTGGGGCAAGTTGTTATACACTTTATGTTGAAAACATTGGAAAGTCGCAATGGGAGGATGTTGTAAAATATTGTGGGTTGCTGATGGTAGTAATTTTTTCATATTTAAGGAGATGCCGATAAGAATTCAGTCCGCTGGGTGGTGGGTGGGCATGGGGCCTTGGCATTATTAGCTCTTGGCAAGGTTGGCTTTGTGTCGGGGTTTGTGTGCCTTGCCATGTGCTAAAAATAGCGTAGGGTCGGGTCGGCTGATTTTTGTATTTGTCGGAATGATGAATGTTAGCAGGAAGTTCGTTAGGGTGACGTACAACGTTTTGCGGCTTTGCGAAGAAGCGGATTTCGGAGCTCAAAACTGTCAACATACCACAAAAGTTGATGCGAGGTAGAATGTTCAATTAACCACTGAACCCGCTTTTTTGCAAAACCGCTGTTATAGCCAGTGGTTCTTGTCGTCCGTCCTTGCAAACCATTGTCGTTGTTGCGTTTCACCGTCATTGTCTTTGTCGTGTTGGTCTGTGCGGTTGCGTATTTTTTATTTTTAGAAGGGGAGGAGATTTTTTTAAATTCAATTTTGTCCGCGTTGGAAAGGTGGAAGCTCTTTTGCAAGCTTTGGACTGTGCTTGGGCTTGCGTGGCTTGCAAATGTGCTTACACCTGTGCGATGGCTTTTAATATTGTCTATACGCTTTTTCATGCGCTTGTTTAATTTGGTCAGCCAACGATTTAGGTTCAATAACTTTCATGTTGTCACCGAAAGAAAGTAGTTCCATTACAAGGTCATGTGTCAGGCAAAGTTTAAGTTTAATTTTCATTTCTTCGTCATTGTCCACCAATACTTGTTGAGTGTTGTGTAATGGAAGTGTCTTGATATACTTACCTTGAAATGGGTCAAATGATAGAATGATGTCTTGCGGCTCTTCGTCATTTGGGCTAATAATACCAAAGCAGTAGCGGTAACTTTGCTCAATGCTGTAATTATCGGGATACTGGTATGTTTGATTTGTTATTTCAAGGTTTGTCAAACGGTCAAGTGCAAAACTCTTTATGTTGTTGTCCTTACTATCTTTTGCCATGATATACCAACGGTTCTTAAACTCCTTTAAGGCATAAGGCTCTACAAAACGCTGGCTTAATTCTTCTTCCCAAAATTTCTGATAATTGAACTTGATTTGAAGTCTGTTTTTAATGGCATGAAGCAAACCATATAAATTCTCTGTTCCTTGCGGTCTGCGTTTTTCCAAATGAATAAAAGGTGTTAAGTCTTGTGCAAGGTTTAGAGAATTAAACATATCAAATGCCTCCATCATTCTTTGAAAATTCATGTTTTCATTTTCATTTTGGCTGATGAAATAGCCCTTTTGAGATTTTGAATACTCAATGTCAATTCCAAATACGTTTCTGATTTCCTTTATATCACGTTGCAAGGTTCGTTTTGAAAAACCTATTTGCAAATTATCGTCTTGCATTTGCAGATAGTCAAACTGATTTTCAATATAGGCTTGTAATTCCTCATAAGTTGAATAAGGTTTTACTTTCAACTTTTTGAGAATAAGCAGGTATCTTGATATGTAGCCTCGTTTTGACATTAGTAGCTTTCTCCAGTTAGTTCAAATATTACTATTTCTCTATCGTCATATTCTTGTGGATTGTCCCAATCGTTGTTTTGTGTCCAAATGTATTTTCCTGTTTTGCAATCAAATGCGACTTGCTGTCCGTTTAATTCAAAGTATTTCCAATAATCAACCGATTTTTGGTCTTTGTATGAGCTCTCGTCTAACGAAAGTTTTTCTTTCAATTCCACGAAAAGAGAATAAGAATAATACTCCTTATGAAAACCGCTTGTCATGGTTGAACCTAATAAAAGAATATCAAATTCATTGTTGTCATTAAAGCGTGCAAGTTTTTGACTTCCGCAATTGTCAATCATTTCAAACTGTTTAACGAAGTAATAACGCCAATCATTTTTGTCTGAAAAATCTACAATGATTTTTTCTAAATCTTGAAACAAAGTCGTTGGATTGATATTATCAAATAATGATTTTAAAACTTTGCGTTGATTGTTATCATCTCTTAATAACCTTTTCCAACTAATATCACGTTCATTACGTCCTTTGCTGATTAAAAAACTATAATTTCTACCAATACTCAACAAATAATCTCCTGTTGCCAACAAGGCTCTTTCAAAAAGATAATTGTCAAAGTTTTTCAATCCGTCATTACTAAATACGGCTTTTGCTTTTTCTGCGTATTCTTTGAATTTATCAATATTGTATATTCCGTTTTCGTCTTTACACCAATCTAAAATAAAGCCGATTTGTCCGTTGAAATAACCGTGATTTTCAATTTCAATAATTGCGTTTCTCCAATCATCATTTTGTAAAATAAGATTCGCTTTTGTCTTTTCTTCTTCAATTATGAATTTTGGAAAGCCTTTATCTTCTGGATTTACGGAATCTTTAAAATATTCAACTATGTTATTTCTAACCGGAATGATCTTTGATAAAAACAATAGTGAATCTGCAAATGTATTTGCATTGTCATAATACAATCTATGTGCTTCAACAAAATTTCGGACTATTCTCAACCAATTTTGCAGATTCACTTTATCAATATCATTTTCACAAGATAAATATTGGTATAAAGCAAATAATTTCAATAGTTCGGCATAGCCTAAATTGTTTTTAATTGCACCGTTGAAAATGTCTTTTTCATCTGCATAAGTCGTGTCAGAAAGAAATGTCTTCAATCCGCTTTTATCAGATATTTTATTTAAAACGAATTTCAACGTTGTAAAATAATCCTCATCAAAACAGCCTAAGTCCAAATATTGATTGAATGAAACTTTTTGACCACCTCTCAATAAATCAATTATGCGTCTGAATTTATCGTCTTTTGGGGCTTTTAGTGTGTAATTTATTACAGCCATTGTTCTGAAAAAATTCAAAAGCTGTTCGTCAAAAACATTTTCGGTATTATCACGATAATTCCAAAACAAATCTGTCCAAAGTGTATCAATTTGATGTGAAAATGTTTCGGTTGCTTCTGCATTGCTTTCCCAACCCTCTTTGTTTATATGTTGTTCAAACTTGGCTTTAAAATTTTCAAAATCAGTAAGTGCTTTACCTCTTGCATTCATTTTGATATACAAATCATCTGAAAGTCCGAAGTTTTGCAGTTCTATGTAGTGAAAACTAATTTTGTTTAGTTTGTCCCAAACTTCCGTTTCATTTTGAAATGTTTGCTGAATGTCATCTAACATTGTCAACATTGATTTTATGGTCTGGTCTCTTTTCCACGAAAGAAAAAACCAAGAGCTATCAATGATAAGTGTAGAAATATTTTGTTCGGGATTGTAAATAATTCCTTTGTTGATTAAGTCAATACAAAATTCTCGTGAACTTGTTCGTGTTTCGTAAGTGAATTTTGTCAATAGAAATTTTAATTCATCATTTAACTTGTTTTCTTTAACTGCAACAAACCAATGCAACAAAAACAATGTTGTTAATCTTTGTTGTCCGTCAAGCGGTTGTAAAATTTTATTTCTTACGCTACCATAAACAAAATCCAATTCCTTTGGTGTTCCATTAACTGCTTCAAGTAAAAACTTTAAGAAGTTTTCTCTTAGTTCTTCTTTTCCTTCTCTACCCTGAGCGTAATCTCGTTGTATAATTGGAATTTCAATTTTACTCAGCGGTTGCCAAGTTTCATTTTCATATATAGCTTCTTCGTTAGAAACCAATTGCAGAAAATTTATTTTTTTTGATGTCGGATTATTGCTCATTTTCTGCCAATGTCATTTGAGGTAAATACTGATTTATTACTTTTTGTATTTTTTCAAAATATGAAGTTCTATCGTTTTCATTCCAAACTTCAATGTCTTTCACGTTTGCTGTATAATATTTCATAAAAACATTTTTTGTGCAAATGGGAATAAAAGTTCCTTCAATTTCTCTTTCAATTATTTTCTTTCTTTTTTCTTTGAAAGAATCGTTTTTGTAAGAACGATTAGTTCCACTATCTAATAAACACAGGTTTCGTAAGCTATTATCTTCTTCGCCCAATACATAGTCAACAATGTCTTCAAATTCATTTTCATCAATTGTGTTGCCTGATTTTATGAATTCAATTCGATTATTTAACTCCTCGTTGTGATGATTGTCTGTTTTAATGAAGTTGTTTTTTAGCCAGTCAATTTGATTTTCTATTTTCACATTAACTTCTGTTGCGATAGCGTGAATGTGTTCAACGTCCCAAGATTCTTTTTTGTAACGGTCAAAAGGGAAACGATTAGTTTCGTTTTCGTTGTTGAGCATAGTTTGTATGTTGTGAAGCAATAAAATTTCACGAACATATTTTCCGTTATATTCGACTTCTTCCAAATTCACATTTTTAAATTTGGATTCTATTTCTTGGTCTATCCAATATGAAAACTTCGTTTTTGATTTTTCTTTTTTCTCTTTAAGAATGTTTTTGATGTTTGTTCCAATCGCAATTAGATAACCAATTTTGTGATATAATTCTCTGTCATTATACCACTCTTCAAGAGTTTGGAAATACTTTTTAATTTCCTGCCAATTGTCGTTTATTTCTTTTTCTGATTTGGTTTTAAATTTTTCATTAAAGAAATGGAAAGTGGAATACTTGTCATCACTTGGCTTGTCTGACATTAAATTAAAAATAAACTCTATTCTCGTTGCCAAGGTATTTTCATTTTTGTTGATGAAATACCAAAAAGAATCGTCTTGTAAGGCATATTCAATTCTGTCCCATTCTGAAGCAATTTCTAATTGTTTCAAACGTAGTTTTTCGCTGTCTGCTTTTGCGAAATTTGAACTATTTAAAAACAAAGCCTTAATCAATTCAGCATTTGTTAGTGGAATTTTACCGCTATTTATCCTCGTGAAAATATCAATAGAATCATCTTTTGCCGAAGTTTCATACCAAATAACTTTTGTAGAAAAGTTGAATTTTGATTCAAATGTATTTACATCAAATTGCTCTCCTTTGTTTTTGAACCAATCACAAATTGTTTTGTAAGCAGAAGAAATAAAATAATAATCAATGTTTGTGTCGTTTATCGTTTCTCCGTTTAATTCTTTTTGTAAATAGTCGGCTGAATTTTCTCTTGTTTCGTATTTTAAGCCAAATAATTTCTTTCTACGGTTTTCAACATAGCCTTGATTTAAATGATGTAAGATTAAAAAAGTTGTCGTGAGCCTTTGTTGTCCATCAATTACGTCCCACTCATTATCATCTTTTTTCTTTACCACAATCGGCTGTAAGCAATACCATGTTTTTTCATTTGAATTTTCAATTTCCTTTGGAGAAAATTCATTGATGTCATTCAATAATTCTGTCACTTGTTGTTCTGTCCAACGATAACCTCTTTGATAGGATGGTATAAAAAAGTTGTTTTTCAGCAAATCGTTTATAGTCCTAATTGATATATTGTTATGCTCCATATTCATTATTTTCCTTCAAATGTATTAAAAACAGTTCTGCACAAGCTTTAGCATCACTCAAAGCATCATGATGATTTAAGTTGATTTTATATTGGTTACAAAGTGACGCTAGATTATCTCCAAAAATACGATAGGTGCAATGTCCAGTAAATTCAGGCGATGAAATTTCATAGTAACCTAAAGTTTGCTTTAAGCAATGAAAGTCAAACGCAAAACCGTTATGAGCAACAACATTTTGATTCTTGATGAATGGCTCAATTTGATACCAAATTTTATCAAATGTTGGTGCATCTGCCGTTTGTTTGGGAGAAATTCCGTGAATATCAATGAAGTTATTCCAATAATAATTATCAGGTGGTTGAACCAAAATTGATAGCTGCTCTGTAATAATTTGATTTTCTACACGAACCAATCCAACTTGACAAATGCTCCAACGCTTGCCTTGTGCGGTTTCAAAATCTATGGCGGTGTAAGAATTAAGCACTTTTGTAACTTATTCTTTTGCAATTATCATCATAGGTTTCAATAAGGCTTCCGTTTTTAACTGTAAACGTATTTCCTGCTGCACCTCTTACAATCTTGCTTCCTTGGCTCATGTATGAAATACGTTTGCATTTTTCATCATACACTTCAATTAGTGAACCGTTGATAATAACAAAGAAGTTGCTTGCAACTCCTACAAGTTCTTTGCTTCCTGCACTCATGTATGAAATTCTTTTGCTGTTTGCATCAAAAACTTCAATGAGGCTTCCTTTTTCTCTTACATCTGAAATCATGTTTTACTTTTTTATTTTAATGCCTACTCTGTTCAGTTTTCGGCTAACCTGTTATTGTTTATTGCTTTAAATCCTATTGGATTGCTTGTTCTTGATTGTTGAAAATCTTTTTCGTCTTGGTTGTATATTGATGTTAAAGTCATTGGACTATTGATGTTTGTATCAAAGCCTAATTTATTTGAAAGCTGTTGGGCTTTTTCAATTTCCAATTCTTTAAATTCATACTTTGAAATCAATTGTCCTTTTCTCATCAAGGCACTATCAATTTTTGAAATGTCTGTATTGAAGGAGCAGATAATTTGAACATTCAAACAGTCTGCAAGTAAGCCATCTGAAATATTCAATAATGCTGAAACTGGCAAACTACCTTCTTTTTCTCTATCAACAACAATGTTTTCGGCATCTTCAATTACAAAAACTGAATTTGGATTGTCTAAGAGAATTGAAATAAGACTTGGGTTTGTAATGACACTCGCCATATTTGGAGTTAAGAAAATAACATCCTTATTTAAAGAGGCAATTAAGTATCTGATGTATGTTGTTTTTCCTGTTCCTGGTATTCCATGAAGTAATACCAATCCTTTATCTTTTTTACGAGAAAGTCTTTTTAATATAGTTCGATGAATTTCTTTAAAGTCTTCGTTGTAATTGTCTTCAATACTTAATTTGGGCTTAGTAATTTGCAAAGATTTTGTTTCAATGCCAGTCATGCTGTTTACAAGCAACGATATTTCGGGTTTTTGCTTTTGTTTCCTTTTTTTGAATTTGTGAATAGCATTTACAATTTCCTCAACTTTTGAAAGTTCTGTTTTACGATATAAAAAACGAACTGTTGAGCAATTGGTATCAAAGTCAACAATCAAATCATCATAGAGGAAATAGAAAATATCATCAATTTCGGCTTTTTTGCTTCTGTTGAAATACCGTTTGTCATAATAGAAGTCTTTGATTTCTGATTTGTAATTTTCAGCAAACCAGTTGGTGGCTTTTTGCAGTCAATGTCAACGTCATGAATAAAGTTTGGGATTGAATTAAATTGAGCAACAAATAAAGTAAACTCATTGAGGTATGAACCTTTCCGTTCTGCAAAAACTTCTGAAATAGTCATTTTTGCTGATGTCTTAGCAAGTTCAAAAGGTCTGTCAATTGTTGGGCTAAGTGTTAAATTATTTGTTTGCATACTTTCTTTATTTCTAATTTCTGCAACAAAAGTAGAAGTATGAAACGCCAAAGTGTGTCGCTCTAAAAATTTCTTTCTGTGGGTGGGAAAATTTGGCTCTTTGGGTTTTGCGAAGGGTCGGCTTGTGTTTCGGGCAAAACCAAATGTGCCAAATGTGCGGTTGGCTAAAATTGAATTAAAAAAAATGTGCGGTGGGGAAAATAAAAAATACTGAAGCGTTGGCAATGAGTGTCGGCTTACTCGTTGTCCGTTAGAAATATGGTCTGTATGTTGGTCACCTGTCAAAATGGTTTGTCTTTGTTTGAACGTTTAAATTTTGGTCGGTCGTTTGTCGTTTGCACGGTCGTCCTACCATTGGCTATAACGGCCACAGCTTTGCGTTCGGCAGGGCATTTGGAAAACGTCTAGCCCGGAACTGCAGCCGACCGAAGTTACAAAAGTTGAAAACATATTCTGTTGCTCATTCGTGTTCGGTCAGCCGGATATGTAGCTGATAGTAGCACTAAGATGAGGATTTATTCGTCGCCCCTGCTGACGCAAAACTGCCTGTTAGCTGCCGCCTTTATATTCTTCAATAAAAACTTTGTCAGTGTTGGCATAGATAAAGTCCAAACTTTTTTTAACGTCTGATTTTATGTTAGGTGTCAGGAACTTTATCCAGTCGGGATTTTCTTCTTGTCTGAAAAAGGCATAAAGTGCTAAAGCGTAACCCCATTCTCTTTGTTTTAAATAACCGATGCTGTTGTGTCCGTAACTGTCAAATGACTTCCATTCTTTGTATGCAGAGTTTGCATTAAAGATGCCTAAACCAAAAACAACAGGTGTCAAATCGGTTAGCTGTTCGTCATTGAAATCAAGTCTTTTTTCACCTAAAATTTTAATATGTGAAAACTCATGGGCAAGGGTTGCTGTAAGATTTTCGGGATCGGTTAAATTCTTTTTCTCAATTAGGATGTCGTATTTACCTTGTTCGTTTTTGTCAAAGTATAAACCCGCAGCCATTTTTTCATCATTGTCCTTGTCAACCTCTGTCCAGATTCTATGTCCAAAGCCGCCACTAAACTCTTGAATGTTTTGCTCATAAGTATCAAGGTTAATTTCATTGATGTCAATCTCCATTTGACGAGCTACAATCTCTGCGGTCTTTGTCAATGATTCTTTTGAGCCGTCAAAGCGAATTGGGAAGTGTTCAGGTGTAGGAAGAAGTATTGGTTTTGTAGCAATGTTGTCGTGTCCAAACTGTGTTGCCAACCACAAGAAAGAATTTTCCATCCAGAGTCGCATCTCAGAGTCTATCGGGCATTCATTATTATTTTTCTTTGAAAATAGTCCAAACATAGTAGGTTGTTACTGCTGGCAGCTAACAATAAAAGTACGCAATTCCTCGCTCATAAAAAGTAACAAAAAAAATGGAAATATGTATTCATAAGCAACTATTTATGATTTCGTTTTTTGGGTTGATGTGGTCGAAAAAGCGAAATAGTAGTCACCAATCTAATTTATCTAGAGGACTCTCAATTTTGCTCATTATTTTATTCGCAACATGGGTGTACAACATGGTTGTCTTAATACTGTTATGTCCTAATAATTCTTGAATGATTCGAATGTCGGTTCCTGCTTCTAATAGATGAGTAGCGTAGCTATGCCTTAAACTGTGTACTCCCCCCTTCTTTGTAATGCCGGCTCTTATTTTAGCATCCTGTACTATTTTTTGAACACTCCTGACACTATACTCGCCACCATTTTGGCCTTCAAATAAATATATCCTGGGTTTATAGAGCAAAAAATATTCGCGTAAAACAGCTAGTATTTTTTTTGATAAAGTAACCATCCTATCTTTTTTACCTTTAGCGGCTCGTAAATGAATCATCATTCGTTTACTGTCAATATCAGTAATTCGCAACTTCACAATTTCGCTTACCCTCAATCCGGCAGAATAGGCAATCATTATCATAGATCGATGCTTTATATTGGGTATCGCGTGAATTAATTCCACAATCTCTTCTTCTGCTAAAATATCCGGCAAGGTAAAGGCCTTCTTCGGGCGTGGTAAATCATAAAGTTCTTTATCTCTCCCCAAAACTTGTTCATAATAAAACTTTATTGCATTGACTGCCGTATGAACTTGCGTTTCGCTACAGCCTTTTTCTTTCAATAGCCATAATAAATAAGAAAGAAGTTGCTCTTTATTTAATGTATCAGCCGGTTTATTACCTAAAACCCTCAAAAGTTGATGAAACTCGTTACTATAGTTTCGAATAGTATTGGCGCTATACCCTTTCAGCACCAGCATGTCTCTGAATTTTTCATACGCGCTAAGGTTGGGAACGGATAAGGGATGATTTAGCATCATTTTATGCGTCCCCGACGACAACTTATTTTGATTTTGCTTTACTATAATTTTTCGCTGCTCAAGGTATTTTCTTAATTCTGCATTCTCCACTGTAGCAATCCCCATCAGCTTGTCTACCAAAGCTTCATAAGCGGGTTTATTACACGGAATGTGCCAACCATTTTTTTCACGGCTCCAACGAACGTCCTTTAATGACTTAATTAATCCGGTTATTATGGCATCAGGGGGATAGTTTAATCCAATTCTCTCTTCTCCTAACAATAAAAATGGCGATAAATGTATTCGGTTCATAGTTTTTAGCTTAATAATAAATGTAGACCTGTTTCTTAAATAGGCTTACCGTATTTACCGCAATTTTTAATGGATTGTAAGCTTAAACTCGGTCAATTAATTTTTCTAGTGAAAACTGCCAGTTATAAAAATTGCAGTAGATTTATCCAAACAATCCCATATGAAAAACATCCTGTCATTGCTGTTTCTTTTCTCCTTTTCTACTACACTGAGTGCACAGGACTTTTCTGCCTATGAAAAGAAACAATTCATCAAAGGAAACGATACCCTACACTATCGTATACTGTATCCTGCCAAGTATAAAAAGAACAAAGCCTATCCATTGGTCATGTTTCTCCATGGATCAGGAGAAAGAGGGAATGATAATGAAGCGCAGCTAACCCATGGTGCTAAACTCTTCCTCGAACCCACCAATCGTAAATACTTTGAAGGCATTGTTATTTTTCCGCAATGCCCCAAAAACATGACCTGGTCTAAATACAAACGATCAGCAGAAAAACAATGGGCTGCGGTAGACTCTGAAGGAGAAGCGCCCATTTCACAACAACTGGTAAAACAGTTGATGGATAGTTTGGTAGACAATCGACATGTCAATCCAAGAAGGGTTTATCTCGGAGGGTTGTCGATGGGTGCATTTGGTGCCTATGACCTCTTACGTCGTTATCCTGATTTTTTTGCTGCGGCATTTCCGATTTGTGGTATTGCTGATATTCCATTGTTGGTACAAAATGCTAAAGAAGTTCCGATGTGGATTTTTCATGGAGAAAAAGATCCGGTGGTATCGCCGGAGCCCAACCGCGAATTATACAAAGCGTTGATGACTGCCGGCGCCAAAGATGTTACTTATTCAGAGTATCCGGGTGTGGCACATGATAGTTGGACCAATGCTTTTGCAGAGCCTAAATTATTGCCTTGGTTGTTTTCGCATAAGAAGAGGGTGAAGAAAAATTAGGAGGGTTTGTTTTTATTGATTGCCACAGAGGGCACAGAAGGACACAGAAAAATTACTTAGGTTTTGAAATCATTTATAGTTGCTTGTTGTCTACTTGTTATATACGCCTGTTCTCCAGCAAAAAAGGGAACACTGCAAGTAACGCCAACCTCACTTCGGTTGATTGATGTGTATGACATCCCGTATCAGTTTTCATTTCAGCAAACAACTGTGGGTGGTTTATCGGGAATAGATTTTGATAAAACAGAACAAGTTTTCTATACTATTAGTGATGACCGATCTGCATTACAACCGGCGCGGTTTTACACGATGAAGGTTATATTGAAGGATGAGAAGATCGATACGGTTTTATTCCAACAAGCCGTTACATTGCAACAACCGAACGGACAATCCTATCCTTCCTCTAAAGAAAACCCACAACTGACACCTGATCCTGAATCCATTCGTTACCATCCCATCACAAGACAAATTGTATGGACCAGCGAAGGAGAAAGAATCGTAACAGCAAAAGATACCGTGATCGCAGACCCCTCTATTCAAGTAGTGGATAGATCGGGAAAATATATTCGCAGCTTTTCATTGCCGGATAATTTGCGGATGTCTGCTCTGGAAAAAGGGCCAAGACGCAATGGTGTTTTAGAAGGAGCCACATTCACCAATAACTATCAAAACTTGTTCGTGAGCTTAGAAGAACCCAGGTATGAAGATGGTCCGCAAGCAATCCTGGAACCGAATGATGCTTGGGTTCGCCTATACAAATTCAATGTATCCAATGGGAAAGCGGTTGCGCAGTATGCATATAAACTCGATCCTGTAGCGTATGCACCCAATCCGCCGGGGAGTTTTATGGTGAATGGTATTCCCGATATCATGGATATCGGAAATAATAAATTACTCGTAATGGAAAGATCTTTCTCCACGGGTAGATTAGCATGTACGATTAAAATTTTTATGGTTGATTTGAATGATGCGGAAGATATTAGCTCGATCAACAACTTAAAAAATAATCCACCCCAAAAACCACTTCGAAAAAAATTATTATTGAATCTGGATGAGCTGGGTATGTATACTGATAATGTAGAAGGCATGTGTTTGGGCCCAAGATTAAAAAATGGAAAACGATCTTTATGGATGATTGCTGATAATAATTTCTCAGCTTTGGAAAAGACGCAGTTATTTTTGTTTGAAGTGAATGAATCGTTATGAAGCAACTGATTTATCTTTTTCTTTTATCAGCCCTCATTACCTGTAAAGAGCCCACCAATTCCGGAAATCCACGTGTGGTGATTGAAACAAAATATGGAGAAATAGAAGTAGAGCTGTATGCAGATAAAGCACCCGCTACCACCGCTGCGTTTTTAAGTTATGTAGACTCAGGATTTTATGAGAACACTTCTTTTTATCGTGTATTAAATGTAAACAATCAGCCATCAAATGCACCTAAGACAGAAATTTTGCAAGGCGGTTTATGGCGAACCAAAAATGAAAAAGCAAGAAGCATTACAGGCATACCACATGAAAGCACCGGTAAAACCGGTGTAAAACATAAAGACGGTGTGATATCGGTTGCCCGACTGGCACCGGGAACGGCAGGCAGTGAATTTTTTATTTGCATTGATGACCAACCCGGACTTGATGAAGGAGGAGAAAATGTAGAAGACAAATTGGGTTATGCAGCTTTTGGAAAAGTGATCAAAGGAATGAATATCGTGCGAAAGATTTATATGCAGAATGACAGAAACCAGTACCTTGATCCACCGGTAGCTATTTATAATGTCAAAAGAAAATAAGAATCATAGAAAAATAGAGATAAACTACTCATTTTCAGGTATTTTTTATAGATTTAAACAAGCCTAATTTTACTATATAATGCGTGAACGAGTTTTCAGTTATCGCCAGTTATTGGTATGCCTCTTATTCATCTTCGGAACTACGGTATTGAAGGCCCAAGAACCTGATTCAACCCAACAAGTCGACAAATTTGCCGACACAACGGGGGGGTATGGATTCATGTATCTTTCCACCACCTGTATAGAGTGTAACCCGAAAGGCTCAGCGCACTATAAAAAATTTGCGATCATCAGTGGTTTTTATAAAGCCAGGGATTTTTATAGTTCTGTAGCAACAAGATCAGTTGGACATTTTAAAAATAAGTTTGAAAAGCTAGGCTATTTTAAAGATAAAGTAACACAGACATGGAAATCACCGAAGCTGTTTGCAACACTGCAGGAAATTATAGAATACCGTGATGATCTGATTGCAAAACTGAAATCGGAAAACTATGTAGTCGTCTTTTTTGATGACCGCATTAATACAGAAGAGCTTGAGCGCGAATAGAAGGGTTTTGATGGTGAGATGGGCCTGGGTTGTGATTCCCCTGATCGCTGGAGTTTTGATTTACCTGAAAGGAAGAAAAGTTCCGGTTTTTTTTGAAAGATGGTTGCTATACAATTCAAAAGAAACAAGTTCTTTTCCCGGCTCCATATGGATACCTGATTATTTGTGGGGTGTTTCCCTGTGGATGGCGATGGTAATGGTTTGGGATGGTTGGGAGAAAATACCCAAAGGCTGGAAAATTGGAATAGCATTGATGGTTTCGGCAACTGAATTATTTCAATGGTTGGGTTGGATGCATGGAACCGGAGACTGGATAGATGTATTGATGTACCAAATGGCGATTTTAACCGTATATATCCTACACAAAACAAAACGAATATGAGAAACAAAAAAAATCTAATGGCAATATTGGTCGTATTGTCTTATGCAGTATTGTATGTGGCAAGCTCCGGACCAAAAGTAACGGCACCACCACCGGCACCTACCATCAAAGCACCTAGTTATGACTTTGAACCACCACAAAAAGCACCTGCTAAATCTGCTCAGGTAGTATTTCTGCTTGTAGATCCGGCTTATCAAGAAAAATTTGCTTACTCGAATTATAAAATATTCAGTGATTTTTCTAAAGCAATGGCTGCCGACTACAACGAATCATTAACCGCTAAAGGATATTCGGTACGTGGACCATTCGAGTATTATGATCAGGTGGTATACAATGATAAAAAAGAAAGCGACTTGTTATTGCAGGTAGAAATTGATTTTGATATCAATAGCTCCAACGTCAACTGGAACTCCTATTCTGAGTACGTATCTGGTAAAGGCCGTTATGCCACTTACAGAACAGCATATAAGTATGCCGGCTTCTTTATCTTATCCGGTAAAGTAAACCTGGTTGCTGCTGAACCACTTACCAAAGAAAAATTATGGGCGAAGAGTATTCCGCTGAAGCAGAAACAAGTATATATCGCACCCGTGTACAATACGCTTGAGAGAAGCTTTAATATTGGTTTCAGTCGCGATCCGGGTGTTATCAACCCCATGATTGAAGCCCTGGAAGATTATTATAAGCAGGTATTCAATACTTCTTGGAATCACCTGGATCCTAATGAACTGGCTCCACTGAAAAAAGAAGTGTTGGAGATCAGAGAGAAGAAGAAATACTAAATCAATACACCCATCCAAATCTCAGCCATCCGCCTTAGGCGGATGGCTTTTTTTATGCCCTAAAAGAAAAAATTGAGAATATCTTGTAACGTAAATGCAGAAACTGCGATTAGATAACAAGACTACAGGCAAACATCTTTGGAACTGGTAAAAACAATAACGAGCGAGGAAATAGTGGAACAGTGTAAAAGGGGCGATACCTCGGCCTTTTCCGCACTCTACCACATGCATTCCAAAGAAGTGTACAACACCATTTACCGTCTCGTACCCCATACGGGCGAGGCAGAAGATCTTTTACAGGAAGTATTTGTAGCAGCTTTTCAAGCCATTCACCGGTTTGAAAATACGGGGGGATTCAGGGCTTGGATCAAAAGAATTGCCATCAATCAATCCATTTCCTGGATCAGGAAGCAGAAAGTGAGATGGGTGGAGTTGGAAGAAAAAGACAGCTACTTAAAACAAGAAGAGAGTATTGATGAGTCTGAATTTGTGTTTAAAGTTGACGAGGTTAAAAAAGCGATCCAACAATTACCGGAATCAAATAGAGCCATTGTACAACTATACCTGTTCGAAAATATTCCACAGGAAGAAATTGCACAAATATTGGGGATCTCCTATAACAACGTGAGGATCCAATATCATCGGTCAAAACAAAAAATATTAAAAAGCCTTAAAGAAGGAGGTGTTGCATGAGCAGTGAACTGGAAAAATTTATACAACAAAACAGAGAAGCATTTGATGATCGTACTCCGGGCGCAGATGTGTTATCTCGAATTCAGGAAAGAATGGCACAAGTGCCGGTGAAAGAAGAGCGTCCCAAAGCATTGGTGATTTCTTTTAGAACCTTGCGAATGGTAGCGGCAGCTTGTGTAATCGTATTGGCGGGCTTTGCTATTTGGTGGGTAAATCAAGATGTATCAACTGCGGAAGGGTTGGTTGCGTCTAAACAAGATCAACAGCAAAACAACAAGTCAATAGTACCCAAAGAGGAGACGATTCGGCCAAATACAATGGCAGCTACAACAGCACCTGAAAAAACAATGAACGAAGCATCTCAACAATTGATCAAAGAAAATGATCAACAAAAACAGATGTTGTTTGCCAGTTTGGGAAATATGGAATCGCCCAGCACGCGAATTGCTGCAGCCATGAAAGCATATCGCATGCAATCGGCAGACAAGGATATCGTTGATGCGCTGGTTTCAACCATGAACGAAGACCCCAGCACCAATGTAAGACTGGCGGCATTGGAAGCGCTGTCACGTTTTCACAGAGAAAATTATGTGAAGAAAAAGCTGATCGCATCGCTGAAAAAACAAAAAGATCCGATGGTACAGATAGAATTGATACACGTGTTGACAGAAATGAAACAAAAATCAATTCTTGACGATCTACAAAAAATGGTGCAGGATGTAAATACGAATGATGCAGTAAAGGAACGCGCCTATTCAAGCATTTTAACACTTGGCTCATAATACAAACAGACAGTTACCGGTTCATGCATGACGGTTAAGTCTGAATCATTATCATAAAACCATAAAAACGAAAACAAAAAATGAAAAAGTTCATATTCACCACTATTGTAGCACTTATTGCAACAACAGCAGCGTTTGCACAGGATTATAAGATTGCAAAAAGTTCAGGAAAGCTCATCATCAATTTGCCGGGCGTATCTGTTGAAGGATATGATGGAAATGAAATCCTTTTTTCATCCAGTAAAATGAAATCAGAAGATGACGAAAGAGCAAAAGGCTTGCGTCCGATCAGCGGCTCTGGTTTGGAAGATAATACCGGAATCGGAATCAATGTAACAGATAAAGGCGGAAACATCGAAGTAAATCCGGTTGGTAAAGGAGATCACAAGATCAGGATCAAAGTACCCAAAGGTGTTTCTATCTCATACTCTTTCAACAAGGTAATGAACAATTCCAAAGCGTCTTTCAAAAATGTGGAAAGTGAAATTGAAGTATCTGCATTATACAACGATATAGAACTTGAAAATACCACCGGCCCACTTACTGTGAAATCAGTTTACGGAAGTGTAGATGTAAAACTGGGTCAGAATGTTAAAGGACCCATATCGCTGATATCGGTTTACAAACATGTGGATGTAGAGATGCCTGTAACCACGAAAGCCAATTTAAAAATGAATACTTCATGGGGTGAGATATTGGCTTCTGCTGACTTTAAAATCGAGATCGAAAAATCCGGTGATATGGTCAAGTATAGCGATAACAATATCAAAGGAAAATTAAATGGCGGCGGTATTGATATGACGCTTACTTCTAACTACGGAAAAGTATACCTCCGTAAGGCTAACTAATACTTTCATCTTATTAAATATACCTGTATGAAAACGATACTCACTGTATTGTGTTGCACCCTGCTGTGTCTTGCCCAAGGACAACAGACCATCACAAAAAATTATCCGGTAAAATCGGGACAGGAATTAAAATTGTCTTTTGATTATCCGAAAGTGGTGAAAGTAAGCACCTGGGATAAAAATGAAGTTTCTATCACCGCTTCTGTCAGCATCAACAATGGCGAAAACAATGATGCTTTTCAATTGATCGAAAGTTCTGAGGGTAATACACTAACAATTAAGAACATCATCAAAGACATGGACAAGCTACCCAAGCGATACACGGTGATGAAAGATGGAAAGAAAACTGTATTTACTTCCAAAGAAGCGTATAAAGAATTTACGGCCGATTTAAAAGGTGCTAAATATTATTCTGAAGGTGTGGAAATAGAGATTACCCTAGATATCAAAGTTCCTGAAAACCTCGTAAATACATTTGTAAAATCTACTTATGGTATTGTAGAACTTGCCAATTTCAATGGACAACTAAAAGTAGATGCCACTTACGGAGGAATTGATGCCTCAATCAACGAAGCAACAACCGGTAAGTTATCTGTTACCACTCATTATGGACAGATCTACAGTAACCTAAAATTGAATATCACCGAAAAAGAAGAAAAAGATTTTTATACTTCTATTACTTTGGCGACCGGTAAAGGACCCGCCTATTCGTTGAAATCAACTTATGGTAATCTTTACCTGCGTAAATCTGTTAAATAACCACGCAAACTGTTTCAACAGTTCGTTCACCAATTCTCATGTGTATGAAAGCCGCAATCATTGCGGCTTTTTTTATGCACATATTAAACCTTACATCCACCAAATAACCCATTGTTTTTAACAACAGATTGACAAAATTTTATCTTCTTTTTCGCAATCATAGGCACGATGCTTGAATCTATAATAGTGTAAAGAATCCTGAACATAAAACATACTATTATGAAAACAATGAAATGGACAGCAACAATTGTATCAGCTATGTTTTTGCTGGTATCTTGTAGTCGTACGGCCTATGTTCAAAAAGACAGCAATGTTGATTTCAGTAAGATAAAAACATATAGTTGGGTAAGAACACAGGCTGAAAAAGAAAAGGCCAACGCATCAACGAAAAACGATGACCTTACCAATCGAAAGATCAGGCAATCCATTGACCGAAATCTTGCCGAAAAAGGATGGAAAGAAGTAAAGAGCAATCCTGATGTATACCTGGTGTATGATGTGATGATTGAGCAAGAAGAGAAAATCGATCGCAATGCGGTATATACACAACCCTTCACCCGCTGGTTTTTTAATCCGGGTAGCAGAAGATGGGTGGCGGTATTTTATCCATCACATTTTCTTGGGTTTGATGAGAATGCGCGAACTGTAAAAGAAGGAACACTAACTTTAACCATGATGGATGCGGATACGGATAAAACCATCTGGCAAGGATGGACAAGTTCTGAAATAAACGGAAGAAAGTTAAGTGATAAACAGATCGATAGTAAAGTAAAGGCTATTGTAAGAAAACTGGAAGAATAAGTATTGATGAATGAGAACAAAGCCGTTTCTGAAAAGAGGCGGCTTTAATTTTTGGTAGATAATTGATCAATACGCGTTTGCAGCAGTTCTTTCTCTGCCCTAGAATCTGTTATAGCCAGTGCTTTTTGTAAATAATCTTTGGCTTTCATTGTATCACTGTGCTTCATATACAAATAACCCAACACAGCGCTGTATTGTGGATCATGATGAATGAGCATGTCTATTCCCGGTATTGCTAAAATAGCTTGAATGGCTTTTTCGGTTTCACCCATTGCGTGAATTACCAGCGAACGATTCAATAAGATAACAGGAGATGTATCGATACGAAGCAGTAGTTCATACCATTGTAACAATTGTTGCCAGTTGGTATCACCATATTTAGAAGCTTTGCAATGTTCGGCAGCAATGGCCGCTTCTAAATGATACCGTGTGAGTATTTCACCGGATGATGCCATATTGAGATAGTAGAAACCCATACCCATCAACTCTCGGTCCCATAAATCTCTGTTTTGTTCTTCTAATAAAATGATTCCATGTTCATTAGAAGACCTGCTATCGAAACGGGAAGCATGTAAACACATCAAAGCTAGTAGAGCTTGATTGGCGGGATCTGCAACCGATTTATGTTCTGCAATAATCTTAGCACAGCGCATGGCTTCTACACAAAGATCTTTTCGAATCATTTCATCCGCTTTTCCGGAACAATAACCTTCATTAAATAATAGGTATAGAACCGTACGAACAGATTCCATTCTGTCTTGTAATGCTTGTCCCGCAGGTATTTCCAAAGGAATAGATTGATTGGCCAAGAGAGACTTCGCGCGATTCATTCTTTTTTGTACTACCGTTTCTGTCAATACCAGTGCACGGGCTATTTCATTGATGGAAAAAGAGAAAACCAATTTTAAGGTAAGCGCAATTTGATCTTCTGTTTTCAATGAAGGATGACAACAGGCAAAGATCATTCGCAGCTCACTGTCGCTGATCTCATATTCGTGAAAGAATTGCGTTACTTGTTCTGTATAATCCCTTGACTGTTGCGACTGTACATAACGGGTATGGTAGTTGATTCTTCGGAGCAGATCAATGGCTTTGTTTTTGGCTGTTTTCATCAACCATGCTTCCGGCTGTTCAGGAACTCCCTTGAGTTTCCATTGTTGAAAAGCACTAATAAAAGACTCCTGCACAACATCTTCAATCAGATGTAAGTGTTTGAATCCGGCTAGATGTGATAATACAGCAACCATCTTTCCCGCTTGCTGGCGGAAAAGATGGTCGATGAATTCTTCTGTTGGTTCCAGCTGCTTCATTACTCAAATACAACAACGTCACGAACTTCAACAGAGCCACCGATAGCAAGATCCGGACAATCTTTTGCGATCTCAATGGCGGCATCGATGGATTCGGCTTTCACAATGAAGAAGCCGCCAACCATTTCTTTGCTTTCAATAAACGGCCCATCTGTTACTACATTGGCTTTGTGTAAGGTTTTACCCGTGGGCATCAACGCTTCACCGGCAACATAAATGCCATTGGCCTGGAGCTGTCCAACCCAAGCCATCCATTTTTCCATGTTTTGCTGCAATTCTTCCGGAGAAGAAGTAAAAGGGTCTAAACCACCGCGAAATAGAAACATAAAATTGCTCATACAAATTGTTTTAAAGATTAAATGAACGGTTTACTACTAAGAGACGATCAGCGTAGACCCGATCAGACAAAAAAGATAAATTTTTTTTCAGCCTTAAAAGAAAAAGAAGGGTTAAGCTATTGGAAAGAAGGATAAGCGGAATCAAAAAGGTTTATAAGCATACACTATTTCATAGGGTTGCTTTTTCAAGGAAGGAAGAATCTCTCCGATCTTGAGGTTCTTTTTTTGTGGAGTGGGTTCGCAAACCCAATACTGTTCTCCATTGTAAACAATGGGGGTGCCATTGGCAAAATCAAAGTGAACAGCAACAGTAATATGTGTTGGATACGACAAGACAATCATGGGTAGGTTGTAGATCTCCTTAATAATATTAAAGAAGAATGCCGAGCGATCCTCACAATCGCTGTAATCGTAAAACAGGGTTTGTTCTGCAGACAACCTCTTTTCTTTACCGTATGCTTTTGTATCTGTTTGGAACAAAAAAGCCGAGCGTGTGAATTGCATCAAATAGTCTACTCCCTGTTGTTGTGTCATTCCTTTCACGGCTTCACGCAGTACGGGAATCAAAGAATTATAGGTGGTCTGACTTAACGGAATACCGAATTGTGAAGCATATTCTACTACCGGATAATTGGTAAATATTTTTTGCATCTGCTGATCCAATACCACATTAAACCGATAGTCTTTGTTTTTATAGTCGAACTGTATTTGCTTAACCGTGTAATTGTTCTTTTTAATGACAGGCAAGCTGGTTACTTTATAAGAGAATCGATTGTTGCCTCCCACCGACAAAGAAAGCGTAGTAAAAGTGATGGCATCAAAATTTACATTGCTGTTGTAGTCGTGATAATTTAAACAAACATATTGTTGATCACCTGCCATATAATATGGCACATCATAAATCACTTCTTCGCTTCTTACATACAATAACAAAGTATCATTTCTAAAACGTGTAGTGGAGGAATAGCCGGATTCATTCAATAAAAACCATTTGTACAAAGTATAACGATGGTAATTATCTGCTTTCGGACTCAGCTTTTCGGCGGTGGTTCTGATGAGTTGATAATAGAACCAGTCGTCCAACTTCTTCTCATCTCGGTACTGAACCAAGGTTTGTATCATGGGTTGATAAGGCCCTTTGAGCATGTTCTCATAAAAACTGCTGATGCTTTTTTTAGAAAGTTGTTCTTCAAAAGGGACATGAACGGAAGCGTCAACAGGAAAGGATAAGCTGTCCCCGTAAAAATCAACGACTACCAAAGAGCCTTCCACGCGGGTCTGTGAAAAGGCCGTGGATATGTATAAAACTGTGATTATGAATAATATGTACCCCTTTTTCGTCAAATTCACTGCATTTATGCTTAATGAATTTACGAAATGGTAACAATTATTTAATATTAAATCTTTGACCTATCTACTAACCCCTTGATTTTTAGTTAATTAATTACATGGGTAATAGATTGTCGATGATAATAGCTGACAATTTTTCCATTTTGAATGGCGGGCTCCCATTTTGGGCTTCTTTTAAAAACACGAAGTGTTTCCATGTCTACCGACCACTCTACCGATTTATCAATATTCAGCTCTGAAACGGCTCCTATTGTGTCAACCTTAAAACTTACTACAACGGTTCCTTTTGTACCAGGGCCGAATATTTGTCTGAATCTTCCCGGCGTCTCCAGATTTTTTTCGAGGTAGTTGATCCAGCCTCGTACCCCACCTTTGAATTCAGGAGGTTTATTATCGCTGGTAAAATTATTTTTCATGAAAAACAATGCATCCATCGGCTCGTCGGGTCTTCCGTCAGTATAATAAACGGTTCTGGTATCATAGTTTCTTGTCCAGATTCTTTTGCCACTATTAAAATGCACTACGCTTATTGTGGTTCCATCCGGTCTTTTGTATTCCCAGTAACCATCTTTTTTACCGAAACTTACCAGTCCGGTACTGTCTATATGACCACTGTTATTATACCATGCAAAACGGCCATGTGGTATTTGCAGTTCGTTATCACGATAAGTTTCACATCGTATCATGGGGCCGTTTTTATGGTAGAAGCGGCAAGAAAAAGTGGTATCATTTTCTTTTAGCTTGTACATAAAATAGGTAGCCCTATCGATACTGTTTGCGGGCGACCAATCTTCTTTAAAAGCAAAGAATTCTTCATTTGATTTTTGAGCGCTTGTTGTCAGGAACAAACAAATGAGACCGGACAAAAGAAAAAAATGTTTTCGAGTTGACATATCAATCAATAAAATAAATGGATTTAAAAACAAATCACAAAACTGGTACCTTTTCCGATCTCACTATTCACCTGAATGGTTCCGCCCATACTGGTAATGTGATTGTGAACGAGGTACAGACCAATTCCCTTGCTATCTGCATGGTCGTGAAAACGCTGGTGTTTTCCAAATATTTTATCCTTTACCAGCTCCATATCAAATCCACTTCCATTATCGGTAATACTTAGGTATTGTTTTTCATCTTCTGCCCAGCTATGTATATCAATGAGGGGGTTTCTGCCGGGCATGGCATATTTGATGGAATTGGTGATCAGGTTAAGAAAAATACTTTCCAAATAACTTTTTTTGAAAAGAACAGATGGAAGCGATTCAAAATCTGTTTGAATAATGGTACGAGAATCAATAATCAGGCTACTGATAGAATGTGTTACTTTTTTCAACACTTCCTCAAAGAGTACAGATTCTTTTTCAGCATTTAAACGGTCATTTTCTGTGAGCACGTCTACATAATCATTCAAAGTTGCTTTCAGTTGTTCTGTGCCTGATTTAAGGATTGATAAAAACTGTTGTACCTGTTCATCCTCAATTTTTCTTTTATTGAGTAGGTTAAAAACATTCAACAAATTATTGACCGGTGAACGAAGGTCGTGGGATGTTGTATAAGACAGTCGCTTTAGATCTGCATTCAATGCAGACAATTCAGAAATCAGTTTATTTCTGTCTTCTTCTTCTTTCTTTTTATGAGTAATATTTTTTGCAATTGCATAAACCAGCTCTTCTTCCGCAACCGGCATGGAGGTCCAGTATAACCAAACAATATCACCGCTTTTGGTGATGTAGCGGTTTTCAAAATGATACAGAGGGGAGCCGTTGAGTAACTCTTTTCGGTGTTGCGCTGTCTTATCCTGATCATCCGGATGAATAAAGGTGGATATTTTCCGAGACATTAATTCTTCTTCTGAAAAACCCAACACTTTAATAACAGAACTGTTTATTTTTTTGAAATAACCATCATAGCTCGCAATGCAAAATAAATCTGCAGAGAGCTCGAAAAAATTTTCAAGATGGTAAGCTGAGATATCGATATCAGGTCTTGAACTCAATTCCATGGAATAATCAATTGATGCAACGCTTCTCTTGTAAATATACTGTATCAAATACTTATAAAATAGAGATACAGCCCAACAAAATTCTCTGTTGTTTAAATATTATCTCCTGTAACTTTAACCTCTTTTCTTAAGTGTTATCAAATGCCATTCAATCTCAATTCACCTTATTCCCCCGCAGGCGATCAGCCCTCTGCCATTGCACAATTAACAGAGGGTATTCTGAATGGCGAACAGTACCAGACTTTATTAGGCGTAACAGGTAGTGGTAAAACCTTTACCATGGCCAACGTGATTCAACATGTACAAAGACCCACGTTGGTATTGACACATAATAAAACACTGGTAGCACAATTGTATGGTGAATTCAAACAATTCTTTCCGGAAAATGCGGTAGGCTATTTTGTTAGTTACTATGATTACTATCAGCCGGAAGCGTATATGCCGGTGAGCGATACCTATATTGAAAAAGACCTGAGCATCAATGAAGAACTGGATAAGCTGCGCCTACAGGCCACTTCACAATTGCTGAGCGGAAGAAGAGATATCATTGTTGTTGCCAGCGTAAGTTGTATCTACGGTATGGGAAACCCGACCGAGTATGAAAACGGGATCATTCGAATTCATAAAGGTCAGGTCATTTCACGACAAGGTTTTTTACATCAACTGGTGAATGCCTTGTACAATAGAAGTCAGGAAGAATTCAAGCGCGGTACGTTTCGTGTGAAAGGAGATACGGTGGATATTAATCTACCCTATGTAGATTTTGGATACCGGATTACTTTTTTTGGCGATGAAATTGAAGAAATAGAAAGCATTGAAACAGCTACGAGCAAAAGAATTGGGTTGATGGAAAATGCGGCCATCTTTCCGGCCAATCTTTACCTCGCACCTAAAGACATGATACAACAGGTGATGAATGAGATACAGGATGAAATGATGGCACAGGTTGAATATTTTAAGAATACCGGAAAATTTATTGAAGCACAACGTATCAAGGAAAGAGTAGAGTTCGATCTGGAAATGATTCGCGAATTGGGATATTGTAATGGTATTGAAAACTATTCCCGCTTTTTTGATCGAAGAAAACCCGGTACCCGTCCCTTCTGTTTGTTGGATTATTTCCCCAAAGACTTTCTATGTGTGATTGATGAAAGTCATCAAACCATTCCTCAAGTCGCAGGTATGTACGGTGGCGACAGAAGCAGAAAACTTGTACTGGTAGATTATGGATTCCGTTTACCCAGCGCTATGGATAATCGTCCGCTGAACTTTCATGAATTTGAATCACTGATCGGACAAACTGTTTTTGTAAGTGCCACACCGGGTGATTATGAACTGGAAAAAACAGGAGGTGTGGTGGTAGAGCAAGTGGTAAGACCAACAGGTTTATTAGATCCACCGATTGAGATCAGACCCAGTGTGAATCAGATTGATGATCTCTTGGATGAAATTGATAAACGAGTAAAAAAAGGAGATCGGGTTTTAGTAACCACACTTACGAAGCGAATGGCTGAGGAGATGGATAAATACCTGGGACGTATCAATATCAAATCCAAATACATACATAGTGATGTAGATACCTTAGAGCGTGTTGAAATTTTGCGTGATCTGCGATTAGGAGTGATTGATGTATTGGTGGGTGTTAATCTTTTAAGAGAAGGGTTGGATCTTCCGGAAGTTTCTTTAGTTGCCATTTTAGATGCCGATAAAGAAGGGTTCTTGCGTAATGAAAGATCATTGACGCAAACAGCAGGACGTGCAGCCAGAAACGTGGATGGATTGGTGATTTTTTATGCGGATAGGATCACAGAAAGCATGCAAAGAACCATTGACGAAACCAGCAGACGAAGAGAAAAGCAGATTGCTTATAATATTGAACACGGTATTACACCTAAAACGGTTTCAAAAAGTAAGGAACAAGTATTTGCACAAACTTCAGTGTTGGATATTAAAGGATATGATCCGTCCAATCCATATGCACTACAAAAAGATGAACCACTCATACAAACAGCAGCAGAAGAACAAGTAGAATATAAAACGATTCCGCAATTGGAGAAAGCCATCAACGCCATCAAAAAGCAAATGGAAAAAGCTGCCCGCGATCTTGATTTTATTGAAGCTGCAAGATTGAGAGATGAAATGTTTGCGTTGAAGAAAAAACTAGAAAATTTGTCTGCCTAAGGCAGATCAAATTATTGCACTTTCAAATTATCTCTTATCTTGTATTAATTGCTTGCCATGAGAATACTCTGGAAAATCTACCTGTGGATTACGGGATGGAAAGTGCGGGATAATTTCCCTTACCATCTGAAAAAATGCATCGTCATAGTTGCGCCACATACCAGTGCATGGGATTTTGTAATGGGTCTTGCCATTCGAAGTGTACTCCGACTCACACATGTAAAATATTTAGGCAAAGCAGAACTGTTTCAGGGAAGATTTGGTTTTTTCTTTCGCAGAATGGGTGGCTATCCGGTAGATCGATTCAATAATAAGCATATGGTAGATCAAGTGGCTGAGCTGTTTGAACAACATGATGAATTTGTATTGGCACTTTCACCAGAAGGAACCAGAAAAAAAGTAGATCGGTTAAGAACCGGTTTTTATCATATTGCCAAAAAAGCGAAAGTACCCATTGTGATGGCTGCCATGGATTTCACGAAAAAAGAAACCTGGTTTTCAGAACCTTTTCTTACTACAGACAACGAGGAAGCAGACTTCAAAAAGATCATAGATTTCTATGCACCTGTTCAAGGAAAAATTCCGGAACAAGGACTTTCACATCTGAAAGAATCATCATTTGCTTAATTCATGATAACCCCCAAAACATGAACCAACCCAATATTGTTGACAAATTTTGCGAGTATGAAAAAGCAACACCCTCAAAGCTGTTTTTAGCGGAACCGGTGAAGGGTGTATATCAAAATTTTACTTGGGCAGAAGCAGGCGTACAAATCAGAAGTATGGCTGCGGCTTTGCGTTCTTTCGGATATGGCAAAGATGATAAAATAGCGATACTTAGTAAAAATTGCGCTCACTGGATCATGGCCGATCTGGCCATTGCTATGGCAGGATGTGTATCTGTGCCCTTGTATCCCAATATTACTGCAGATGCTTTGCGCGATATCATTATTCATAGCGAAAGCAAGGCCATCTTTATTGGAAAGCTGGACAATCCGGAAGCCATTCGCCAGGGAGTACCTGATTCATTATTACAGATCACATTTCCTTTTTATCCGAATGCAGATTGTATCAATTGGAATGATTTGGTAAAAAGCCATGAACCATTGCAAGGAGTACCTGAAATAGATCCTTATGCTTTGGCTTGTATTGTATATACATCAGGAACTACCGGACAATCAAAAGGTGTGATGCATACTTATCATGCCATGTCATTTGCAGTACAGTCCTTCCTCGATAATTTTCCTGAGATCAAAAAAGAAATCTTCTTTTCTTATTTACCGCTTTGTCATGTAGCAGAAAGAATGCTGGTAGAATGTGGAACCGTTTTCACAGGCAGTACGGTATACTTTGTAGAATCCCTGGATACTTTTGCTGCTAATCTTGCACATACACAGCCTACTGTTTTTCTGGCAGTGCCCCGTATCTGGGAAAAGATGCAGGAAGGTGTTCTGAAAAAAATGCCACAAGCAAAACTCGATCGTTTATTAAAAATTCCTTTGATCAGTACCTTGATTAAAAAAATGATCCGCAAAAAATTAGGGTTGGCAAGAGCACAGCATATTTTCACAGGAGCATCGCCGATCAATCCGGCATTATTACATTGGTATGCAAAACTGGGAATCATTATCCAAGAAGCATATGGTATGACAGAGAACGTAGCACTGTCTCACGTGAATAAAAAACATGCTGCCAAATTTGGAACAGTGGGTCAACCTTATGCAACTGTTGAAGTGAGATTAGGTAAAGACAATGAAGTGCAGGTAAAGAGTCCGGCCTCTATGTTAGGCTATTATAAAGAACCGGAATTGTCGGCCCAATGTTTCGAAGATGGATTTTTGAAAACAGGAGATGAAGGATCCATTGATGAACAAGGGTATCTGACCATCACAGGAAGAATCAAAGACCAGTTCAAGACAGGAAAGGGGAAATACATTACACCGGCTCCGATGGAAAATACATTAGGGGCCCATGCTTATGTTGGACAGGTCTGTGTGGTAGGCTCGGGTATGCCTTCGGCACTGGTCTTGTGTACTTTATCGGAACAGGCAAAAACGGTTCCGGCAAATGATATACAACAAGAGCTAGAGATTTTATTGCGAAACCTGAATGCACAACTAGAACACCATGAGCAATTGGCAAGACTCGTGGTTTGTAAAGAAGAATGGAGTATTCAAAATGGTTTATTAACCCCGACACTTAAGATCAAAAGAAAAAATATTGATCAACAATACGGTCATGCATATACAGATTGGCTGCGTTCGGAACAATTGATTGTTTTTGAATAGGGTTGGTCCGCTCTTTCTCTCATTTTTGGCACAATATTGTAATGGTTCTTTCGTTATAGTTATCGAATGATCACATTTCAAATCATAAATGCATGAGAACCAATCGTTTTATAGTTGCAGTAGCTTCTTCTGTACTGCTGTTTTCCTGTGTGAGTAGTAAAAAATTCAAAGAATCAGAAGCCAAGTATGTACAACTGAGCGGGGCTTATCTGGAAATGCAGGGAAAATATCGGGAATTACAAGACCAGATTAAAGACCTGGAAAATCAACTGGCCAAATCAAAAGGACAAAACAATGAACTGAATGCCCGTAAGCAGGCATTGGAAGATCAAATTGCAGACCTGAACAAGCAGATCGATTTTCTGAAGCAGAATAATACAACAGTATTGAATCAGCTAAAAGATCTTTCTGTTGTAACGGGCGCACAGGCTGAAAGTATTAAGAAGTCGCTTGAAAATATTGGTGCGAAAGATCTTTATATCCGCGATCTGCAAGGGTCTATTGCTCGCAAAGATTCTTTGAATATGGCATTGGTGATGAACCTGAAAGGTGCCATTGGTAACTTGAATGACGAAGACATCAATATCAAAGTAGATAAGGGAGTGGTATATGTTGATATTTCTGATAAGCTTTTATTCAAAAGCGCGAGTTATGAAGTAACAGACAGAGCAAAAGAAGTACTTGGTAAGGTTGCCAAAGTGTTGAATGCCCAACCTGAAATAGAGTTTATTGTAGAAGGACATACAGATTCGCTTCCTATTAAGACGGCGGCAATTCAAGATAACTGGGATTTGAGTGTACGGAGAGCAACAACAGTGGTGCGTATCCTACAAGAAACCTATGGAATTGATCCCAAGCGTATGACAGCAGCCGGAAGAAGTCAGTATATTCCTTTGAAAGATAATAGTACATCTGAAGGACGTGCAGCTAATCGTAGAACACGTATTGTTATTCAGCCGATGTTGGATCAGTTCTTCAAATTATTGGAGACAAAACCACAATAATAAAGCGCTTACTAACCCAACCATATACGCCTAAAGAAAAACCCCGCATTGCGGGGTTTTCTGTTTGCAATAAGAAAATCATTAAGCCATTTCCAGTGCCAAAGATTTTTGAACTTCATTAAAATCGGCACAATCCAATGCAGCTGCAGCTAATTCCATCATTTGGTCCATTACAAAAGACGGCGCTGTAGCCTGAATGGCACGAAACCATTCTGCAATTTCTTGGATCGATAATCCTTTTAACATCCAGTAGCTGTATCGTGCATTTTTATCGGGTGGAAGAGAGCCAACAATCTCCATGGTTAACTCATGCAACTGCACATCTGTATAATGTTGCCAAATCAATTCTTTAATGATTACTTCTTCCATATTCATGTGCGACAAATTGAATGCAGTAAACTCCGCAAGAGAGAACTGTATTTGTCTGCCTGCAAAAACTTTATCAGAAGGTTTCACCGCTACTTCATACTGTTCAATACAGCCCTGTAAATGAGCAGCCAGCATATGGTCTTTATCATGCTGTTGCTCAAAATCTGCAATGACTTCAGGTGCTTTATCTGCGAGTAATGAAAACACTTTTGTGTCTTCGGTGTGTGCATGTCCATCGAAGAGCCAAATCAGCTCTTTAAGTTGTGCAATAGTTGTAGACGCTTGCTCTTCGTCGGAAAAATTGGTATGCTGTACCTGTAAAGAGCAGTGGTACAACATGGCTCTTAAACCCTGATGTATCTGATGAAAAGGGTTATAACGTGTTAAATGATTCATGTGATTGTTTTTAGTTTATTTGTACAAAACTGCTACAACACAAGAGTTGTCTGAATCACATAAAAATGTGGTTGCGGATGAGCGGCTTAAAAACAATGATGGCGGCAGTATTTTTATAAGAAAGCACGGATTGATTTTTTTATTATTGAAACAGATTAAAATAGAAATTTTCGCAGAAGAATTAATACATTTAAGAAACGGAAGCGCTGATACCCCCTGCAGCGAATTTTATCAAGCAAGCAGATAAGCATGTATTCAATATTCAACAGAACAGGTATACTTATTTCCGTGATTATTTTCTGTTGCTTTCTTTTTTCATTTTCTTCATTTGCACAATTACCGGTCGCTAAACATGGTGTCATCGATCTTCGTACTATCGATTTATCCAAACAATCTGTTCCATTGGATGGTGAATGGGGACTTTGTTGGGAGAAACTATGTGAACCCGGTGAAACCGCCGACAAGATGACCGGAATGATCAGTTTTCCCAAACGTTGGGACAACATGATCATTGGCGGAAAAAAAATTACGGCAAAAGGGTATGCTTCTTATATGCTTACCATTTTATTGCCCAAGAATGCATCCAATTTAGCACTTGATATTCCCGATACTTATACCAGCTATAAACTGTTTGTAGATGATAAGGTTTTTGTACAATCGGGTGTACCGGGTGTTTCTGCTGAAACAACCCAACCTAAATGGCAACAGTTTACGAGAGAGTTATTTATAAAAAAAGATACGGTTCGACTGATTTTACAGGTAGCTAATTTCTTGCACTCAAAAGGGGGGCCATATAAATCGATTACTATAGGCAACAAAGAAAAGTTGTTCAGTAAAAGAAATAGAGACAATGCTTTCAACTTTATTCTTACCGGAAGTATCATCATGTGCGGGCTCTTCTTTTTTGGTTTATACTTCTTCGGTAGATACGATTCAACCATTCTTTATTTTGCGCTTTTCTGTATTACTTATAGTTATCGGATCATTGGCACATCTCAATATTCTTTACATACTGTTTTTCCGGATCTTCCCTGGGCGCTTACCATACACTTGGAATACCTGTCTTTATTTGTCAGTGTTATCTTTTTTACACGTTACACACAAAATCTATATCCGGAGGATTCCAATAAGATTATTACAGCCATTGAAATGTGGGCCTGTATCATTTTATCATTGATCACCCTCATTTTTCCTCCTGCCGTTTTCACACAATTGATCAATCCATTTCTGGTGGTGATGTTTTTTGTGATTGCGCATGCATTCTATGTATATATAATTGCTTATAAAAGAAAAAGATTGGGGGCCGGATATGCGCTACTAAGCACTGGTGTAGTGATGATCATTTTTATCATCATCAACTTACAGTATTTCGGTTTTGTAGCACCACAAAAAGAGCTTTTGTTTGTTGGATATCTATCATTCTTCTTTTTGCAATCATTGATTCTTTCTTATCGCTATTCATATTTATTGAATAAAGCCAGAAGAGAAGCTGAGCAAGGATTGATTGCTAAAAGTGACTTCCTCTCCAATATGTCACATGAAATCAGAACACCGCTGAATTCTGTGATCGGACTTTCACACATACTCTTAGACAATCAACCAAGAGAAGATCAGAAAGAGCAATTAAATGTGCTGCTCTTTTCTGCCAATAATCTTTTGAATATTGTGAATGATATTCTTGATTATAATAAAATTGAAGCCGGTAAGATCAATTTTGAATACATTGATATGGACTTGGTAAAAGTATCACACGACCTTTTATCAGGATTGAAAACACTGGCCGATGAAAAAGGAATTGCATTGATCTTAGAAAAAGATCCGGCCTTTCATCATCGTATTATTGCAGACCCTACTCGTATTAGTCAGGTCATTGGAAATTTGTTACAAAATGCGATCAAGTTTACAAGATCAGGTCATGTAAGGTTGATCATTCAGCAAGAGAAAATCCAAAAACAACACATCACGCTTACCATCAAAGTAGAGGATACCGGTATTGGTATCGCGGCAGAAAAACAGAAATTGATTTTTGATCGCTTTACACAAGCTGATACATCTACTTCCAGAAGTTTTGGCGGCACGGGCTTGGGTCTTGCCATCTGCAAAAAAATACTGGAACTACAAGGATCACAACTGCAACTAAAAAGTGAGCCGGGTAAAGGATCAGTTTTCTTTTTCACGCAAACATTCCCTATATCACAAGCGTTTAATTTTTCTCAAGGAGAAACCGTGCCGGAGGATATTGAAAAAGGACGTCCGCTTTCTGGTGTTTCTTTATTAATGGCCGAAGACAATGAATTGAATGTATTGGTGGCAAAAACATTTTTGGAAAAATGGGGAGCAACCATTGATGTGGCAGTTAATGGCGAAGAAGCGATTCGTAAGTTGGATACCACGAAACATCAAATGATCTTAATGGATATGCACATGCCTGTGATGGATGGATATGAAGCAGTAAAGATCATTCGCGGTAAGGGTATTGATATCCCAATTATAGCACTCACTGCTAGCTTACCTTCTGAAGTAGAAGAGCGCGCGCGTGATCTTTCAATCAACGCCGTTGTTACCAAGCCTTTTGAACCTGAAGAGTTCTTGAAACTATTGGTGAAGATTCATCATCAATGACGTAAGCAAAAACCTTTGATTTTTGCTGACAATGTGCTTACACTTATTTGTTCTATGGGGTGGGCGGTATTGGGTAAAAGTTCATACTGTCCATTAACCAAAGCCGCTGCAGCATTTTGTGTTTCTTCTGGTGAAACCATATTGTCTTTTTCACCTAATAAAACAAGTGTTGGACAAGTAATCTTTTGTAAAACGGTAGAAGAAAGTAATGGTCGTTTACCCAATTCTAATAGCATGGCGGCGGTTTTATCTAGCACATTTTTCCATTCCGTGGCGCCATGTCTATGGGCTAATTGCTGCGCAAATGCAGGTAGTTTTTGTTCGATAATATCCGGTCGCAGCATTTTGATTTCTTTCGCGGCAATCTCTTCGCTCCATTCATATTTGGTTCCCAGTGTAATCACTTTTTGAAAAGTATTTGGATACATGGACTCTAAGTATAACGCAACATAACCACCCATGCTATAACCAAATACCGGTAGATTTTTGAGTTGATGTGTTTTTATGAAATCAGCGGTTGCTTTGGCAAATGCATCTATCGAAAAGGATTCAAAAGGGCCTGCACCACCGTGACCCGGGAAATTGAAACTGTAAACATCGAATTCCGAACGAAGTTCCTCTCTAAGAGGAATCAGTTGATCCATTGATCCAATGGCACCGTGTAACAGTAGTAAAGGTTGCATTAACAAATATAAAAAGGGATCTTGAGCGAGGATCTATAAAGACCTTATATAATTAATGTAAAAATCAGACGGCGCTTTTTTAACGAGGTTCCACTCATTGTTCTTCTTTGACTGTTCAAACGAAAACCGAGGGTCGTTTCTACGAACAATTTCATATTTGACTGCTAAAAAAGAAAACGATGAGAAAATTGTATCTGTTTTTAATGGGCTTGGTCTTCATAAGTATCTCATCCATAGCTCAGTCATCTAAAAATGGGAAAATCAGTATCAGTATTCGCAATGAACAACAACAGTTCTTGGAGAATGCAACCGCTGAGTTATTGCGTCTGAAAGACTCCTCATTGTTAAAAGCAGCAATTAGCGATAAAACAGGAACCATCATTTTCGAAAATTTAGTTACAGGTAATTATCGCATCCGTATTTCAATGGTAGGTTATACCACCTTGTATTCGGCACCAATTGCAATTGACGAATCAGCCAACGAAGTAAATATTGGCACCGTTACCTTACAAACGGCTATCAGCAGTACCAGCGAAGTAACCGTTACCAGTCGTAAACCCTTTATTCAAAAACTTACCGACCGCATTGTAGTCAATGTAGAGAACAGTATTGTGAGTGCCGGAAGTTCTGCTTTAGAAGTGCTAGAGCGCTCACCCGGAGTAACGGTGGATCAAAATGATGTGATTGGATTAAGAGGCAGACAAGGTGTGATCATTATGATTGATGGTAAACCAACACCTATGTCTGGTGCTGATTTGGCCAACTATCTCAGAGGTCTACCTGCCAATACGATTGAACGAATTGACATCATTACTAATCCCTCTGCCAAATATGATGCCGCCGGAAATTCAGGGATCATTGATATTAGAATGAAAAAAGACCAACGTTTAGGAACCAATGGTACAATGACGCTTGGTTATGGACAAGGGGTATATCCTAAATCCAATGCAGGACTTACATTCAATCACCGCAATAAAAAAATCAACCTATTCGGTAACTATACCTATGGATATCGAAAAAACCTGAATCATTTGATTTTGGATAGAAATTTCTTCGATGATAACAAAGTATACAGCGGAGGTGACTTAAAGGATAATTACACCACCGCACCTTTTCATTTTCACAATACACGATTTGGTATCGATCTGTTTCCATCAAAGAAAACGATTATTGGAGCTGTAGTGAGTGCGAACTTCAACAATTTTTCAAGAAAAACGATCAATGCATCTGATGTAATCGATGCACAAAAACATAAAGCATCCACTTTTGCTACACTAGCCAATAATAATGATGATGCGCAGAATATCGTTGCCAATATCAATTTCAAACATTCATTCAATACCAATGGTAAAGAATTAACAGCTGATATCGATTATGGCGAATACAATTCTTCCTCACTTTCAAGGGTGGCTACCAAATATTATACTCTCAACGGCACACCTTTACAACCGGATTATATTTTAGATGGTGATCAGGAAGGTAAATTGATTTTACGTACAGCTAAAATCGATTATGCCAATCCACTAAAAGACGGAGGTAGATTTGAAGTAGGTGCAAAAACCAGTTATGTGTCGGCAGATAATGATGCGAAGTTCTTTGATATGAGTACCGGTATTCCGCAAGATGATGTGAACAAAACTAACCGCTTTAAGTACAACGAGTACAATAACGCAGCGTATGTAAATTTTAGTAAGGAGTTTAAAAAGTTTAATATTCAACTGGGTCTGCGAGGAGAACATACCAAAATCAATACACACCAGATCAAGGGTAATCAAAAATTTGATTCTTCTTATTTTCAATTATTCCCTAGTGCCTTCTTCAATTACAAATTGAAAGAAGACCAAACACTTGGTGTATCTGTGAGTAGAAGAATTGATCGTCCGGGTTACGGGCAACTCAATCCATTCTTGTTTTTGATTGATGTAACGACCTATTCCACCGGCAGACCCGGATTGCTTCCACAATTGACCTGGTCTTATGAGTTAAGTTATACGATGAAGAATATCAACTTCACATTTGGTTATAGTCATACCAAACAAAATCAAAATATTGCTATTGCACGATTCAAGGATGTATTCCCTAATTTACCATCCAATGATAATGTCACTGTGCAGATACCTATCAATCTGAGCTCACAGGATTATTATGGACTGACTGTGTCTGCTCCTTTCCGTATCAACAGCTGGTGGAATATGGTGAATAATGGAAATGTATTTTATAATCACTTCAATGGAAAATTGGGCAGTACCACATTGAACAATGGTAAACCTGCTTTTGATGTCAGAACCAATAACAGTTTCACGATGGGTAACGGATGGCTCAGTGAATTGAATGTGAATTATAATTCCGGTGGACAATACGGTTTCATGGTAGCGCGCCCGCAATGGGGTTTGGCATTGGGTGTACAGAAATCTATTTTGAATAAAAAAGGAACTATCCGTTTCAATGTAACAGATATTTTCTGGACCAATCTACCACGTGCAACCATCACTTATAATAACTATATCGAAATATGGAGAGCGTATCGTGAAACACGAGTAGCCAACTTAACTTTCACTTATCGCTTCGGTAAAAACACCGTACAAGCCGCCCGCAGAAGAACAACGGCGTCGGAAGAAGAAAGAAGTAGGGCGGGGAACTAGGGGTTTGTACATAGTCGATAGTCCATAGTCCATAGCAAGAAGAATATGGGTTCTGCTATGGACTATGGACCATTAGCTATTAACTATCTCCCATGCAACTTCTCCAACAACTTCAAATGAGGCTGTAATTTTTTAAGTGTATTTTTTTGGAGGAAACTTTTGAGGTGTTTGTAGAAATGGCTGTGATCATAGTAGCCATAGTCTGCACTGTTAAACGTGTCCGGATCAATAGCCAGATGTTCAGTGGCTTTTCTGATGCGCATGATTTGAATAGCTGTTTTGGTACTGATGCTGGTAGCTGTTTCAAAGTAGCGCTGTAATGTTCGGGAAGAGATATTGTATTGTTTGGCAAAATCTTCAACCGGTGTTATAAAATCTCTCTTGGTTTCACAATGTGCCAATATTTTCGAAACAATTTCAATAGGCTTTAAAGAGCCGGAATATTGATCAATGATCTTTTCAAAATAATCAGTGAGAATAGAAACCCGCTCATCAAATGAAGAACAGATTTTTATTTTACTCAACATACCAGAGTCCATCAAATAACTTAAGGGGAAAATATATTCTCGGTATTCTGAGAAGTTGATTTTCTTCTCAAAAATCACAGGTGATATTTTGAACTTGATACCAAAGAGTTTATTTCCCTTTTGATGGAAGCATTCAATGGCGCGATGTCTGGGAAGAAAACCATCGGTCTTCATGTCAAAACGCTTTTCTCCTACCTGCATTACAAAAGGAGTACCCAAATTGATCAGATAGGTGTAGCCGGTATTTGGGAATAGGGCATCTGAAAAACCCTTGGGATACAAGTCCCACAGGTGATCAAAATCTGTTTCCCAGAAAAAGTCGATGAAATACGAAATAGACGAAGCCGCCCTCTGTCGTCTGTAGTTCTGTTCGAAATGGTCGGTATGAAAAAATTCTACGTGTTGCACCTTATAATAAAGATAGACAGCTCATAAGGGCAAATAGCTGTTAAAATAGGTTGTACGGTCGGAACAAATGATTAAATGAATTTTGACCGTTTGGAGTAGCCGAGTATCGGTGCATAGATAAAAAAACAACTTCCATTTTGAATGGTAGCGATCAATTCGCGATGAATAGATTGAGGTACTGCGGGACACCCCAGGCTTCTTCCCAAATAACCTTGTCTGGCTGCAATGCCTTCTTCTGCATAATCCGCCCCATGAATTACAATACCCCTTTGCAATGCTTTATCATTAATGCCCTTTTCTTTCCCGATCAAACGAAGTGATAAGCCATGTTTTCCCTGATAAGGCTCTCCGGTAGTATAGAAACCAATACTGCTCTGAAAACTGCTGGCTTTATTCGAGAATTTTTTGGCCATCAACTTACCGGAATTTTTTCCATGTGATACATAGGTATGAAAGAGCAATTCGCCTTTCAATACATCAATCACAAATAATCTTTTCTGATTAGAAGGCAGACTAAAATCAACTACGGATAAAATATGCTCTTGCATAATTTGTCCGCCCGACTTTAAACGTTCATAACCCGCTAATGCCCATTCATAGGCTTTTTTGGAAAGTCCGAGTGACGCGAGATCCAGGTTTTCATAGATGGCAGTGGCTGCATTAACATACGAAGTTGATATATGCTTGTTTGTAATAGCTGTTGATTTCTCTTTGAAAGAAAAACCGGTAGCTATTACCAGACAGAATAGAACGAGTTGAATTTTTTTGCTGATCATACACATTTGTTCCATGCCACTTCAACACGGGGGAGGGCAAAACTAAGGGTGTAAAATGAAAGGGGTTGTAGTGATCGTTCAGCTTTAACAGCATCTTGACAGCCATCAGGCATAAAAAAACCCGCTCAAAAAACAGAGCGGGTGCAGTTGGTTATTGGTTGTTAAACTCTTATATATAATTAGATTAAGACATTCTTTTGTCGATCTCGCTGCGTAGTGATTCAAAAATTTCGTCAACAGAACCTTCTCCTTTGATATGCACTACTTTGTCAAAAGTGCTGTAATAGTTAGCTACCACAGTAGTTTTGGCCTTGTATTCTGCAATACGGGCACGAATCACAGACTCATTGGTATCATCGCTTCTACCGCTGGTTTTACCACGATTCAATAAACGACTTACCAGTTCTTCCTCGCTTACATCCAATGCCAGCACCACTCCAATCTCGGTATTTTTCAGCTTCAACAGCTTATCCAGCGCAATACTTTGGGCTTCGGTTCTGGGGAAACCATCGAATAAGAATCCTTTGGCTTGAGGGTTTTGATCCAGCGCAGAGCTAATCATACCTACCACCACTTCATCGGGTACCAGCTGACCTTTGTCCATAATAGACTTGGCTTCCAGTCCCAATGGTGTTTGGGCTGCAATTTCACTTCTTAATAAATCACCGGTAGATAAATGCTTCAGTCCGTAAGCAGCGATCAGTTTTTCGCTTTGTGTTCCCTTTCCACTGCCCGGAGGTCCAAACAGAATAATATTAAACATGTACTAACTAACCTTACGTGAAGAACAAATATAAGCCTCATCGTTTAAAAAACATTTAACAAGACATTAAAACCTTGAATAACTGCAAATTGTAAGGTAAAAAACAACTGTTCGTCAGTTTAAGAGTAAACTATTCACCCACGATAAACGTAATTTTAATGTATCAAAAGTATGGGCATATGAAGGGCTTTAAGATGCTGCTCCTCGCAACTTTAATAGTGCAGGGCTGTTATTCACAACAAACAAAACAGAAAGAGGTAAAAATGGATAGTACAGAAAAGAACAATCCGGTGTATTCGAGAACCGACAAATCAAAAGTGAATCTGAAAGAAGAGGAGTGGAAGAAAATTCTTTCACCTGATGTGTATTATATCGCGCGACAAAAAGGAACTGAGCGTGCATGGACGAGCAAGTTTGAGAACTTCAAGGAAATAGGAACGTATTATTGTGCGGCTTGTGGTAATGCTTTGTTTAAAAGTGATACCAAATTTGATAGCGGTTGCGGATGGCCAAGTTTTTATGAGCCTATTAGCAAGAGTGCGATTATCTATCTGCCGGATAACACACATGGCATGGTAAGAACAGAAGTACAATGTGGAAGATGTAAAAGTCATTTAGGGCATGTATTTGAAGATGGTCCGCCCCCAACCGGTTTGCGTTATTGTATTAATGGCGTGATCCTCGATTTTGAAAAAGCAGAAGCGGCGAAGAAGAAATACGAGGAAGGGAAGAAGGGTTAGTAGCCCATGGCTGATGGTTCATGGCAAATGGTATTGACTGTTTGTTATGAACCATTTTTTATGCGAAGGATGGGACGCGGATTTTTATGATGGGTTATGATGATATTTTATCTGCCTAGATCATAATCAATCATAAAAATCTGCGTCCCATTTCAATTCATGTATTATTGGATTCAAAACTTGCACATCCGAAATCCATTTTCTATATTCATGTAGAATGTTTTCTATATGAAAAAAGGAGGATTGATATTTATCTACGTTTTATTTTTCCTCTTCAATGTATCTGCTAAAAAAGACCCATGTTGTATTACGGCTTCTGGTAAATGTACCGGAAGTAGTACATGTAGAGCTTGTAGTAGCTGTTCGAGTTGTAAATATTGTACATCAGGAGGAAGCTGCGGTGTGTGTACTGTTAAAAGAAAACCTGTTGCGGAAAAGAAACCTGTCATTGAAAAATCATCTGGTCAATGTATAGCAAAAACAAAAAAAGGAACCAGGTGTAGCAGAAATGCGCAATCTGGAAGAAGCTATTGTTGGCAACATTAATGAAATTGAACACGGATTTTCTCCGCCAGAGTCCTTTGGACATGATTGTCATGATACGTCATGATTTTTTGTAACTCATCTGCGCAAAGCATGATTATCATAAAAATCTGCGTTCCATCCTCCGCAAAAAGTCAAATAGTCTTTTTCTTCTGATAAAAATACCAAGCCGCATACACAGTAATTGCAACTCCCACCACAGATAATATCATCACACTATTAGAAAAGAATTGAACCCAATTCAATTGTACCTTGAAAATTTCTTTACTCAACAATACACTCACGCTGCCTAGGTACCCAAATGAATCAGCGAGATAGATCAGAAAACCCACATTGCCTGTGAAGCGAAAAGCTGCGATCATTCTTTCAAAGAATACAGAGTTGAAAGGAATGTATACCATGTACAAACCCAATCCCACCAATGTCATCCACCAAATAGGCGCCACCATTCCTTGAGTGAATAAATAAGTGCTTACACCTGCAATGATAAATCCAATGGCAATAAATAGATGTGCAATCATCAATGCTTTAAAACTGTTTTTGATGATGACCATACTGCCAATGAGTACAAGAATCACGAGCGTGATGGGTGTTTCTGTTTTTGAAAAAATAGCCGGTTGATTCAAATAGCCCATTTCCTTCCACATGTCTGCACTGAAATTATCTCTGATATCGCGGAAGATGGTGGCAAAACCATAAATAAAAATACAAGCAATAATACCCGGTAAGAAAGAGCGAACAAATGCTTTGCGTTGTTCAGCACTCATGGGTGTTCGGTTCATTCTTGCCGCTTCATCTTCGGCATCTGGCGCTGGAATGCGTTCCATCAAATAAATAAATAATAACAGCGGTAATGCAAAAACCAATCCTGTGCAAAACGGCACCCAGAATTCAGTAACTCCTAATTGCATCAACCATCCTCCCACCGATTTCACGAAACCTGACGAAAAGATAAAACTCACCGCCAATGCAGCTCCAATAAAATCAGTACTTCTTCTGCCTTCTACATATGAAAAGACGACACCCCATAACATGCCCAATGGAAAACCATTGATGAAGAGAAAGATGATATTATAAGGAGCGGGTATCAGTGCAAAACAAAGCCATGCCATCCATGCAATGCCTACCAATAAGAGAATGATCTTATTTCTGCCAAAACGTTTTAATTCGGAAATGAATTTGATACCATAAAACTTAGCCATCAGATAACCCATCATTTGACTCAGCACCAATACGGTTTTATAACTCAGCGTACCAACGGTCATTCCATCAAATGTGCAAACAGTGAATGATTTGCGGAAACCGAAGATCATGGTGTACGTAAGAAAAGCGGCTACTGCAGCATAGATACCTACTTGTATGGGAGAGCCTCTGAAAACTGATTTTGTATTCAAGTGTTGGTTGTTTGCAATAAATATAGGTAAACTCCAAAGAACCCCCTGTGTAACTCCGCGCAAACCTCTGTGTAACGCTGTGGTTTTTTACCACGGAGTTACACAGAGTGCGGCACAGAGGACACTGAGTTTTATTAGTATCAAAATTTCTTGCCGCCTGCAGCTTGCCGCTTGTAGCCTCTTTCCTCACCCAATTATCCATCTAATTTGGCAATCCCCCATTAATTGCAGAAATTCCCGATCCCAAAAACCAATGGAATGAGAAAACTACTGTTTGCTGCAATGCTATTAGGCACTGCAATTCTTTCTTTTGCCCAACAGGCAGATCTTTCAAAACACTTTAAAAACATGAAACCACGCAATATCGGTCCGGCCGGTATGAGTGGACGCGTAACTGCTATCGATGCAGTGTGGACCAATCCCAACATCATTTACCTCGGAACAGCGAGTGGTGGTGTATGGAAAACTGAAAATGGTGGCGCCAGCTGGGAGTCGATCTTTGATGATCAATCCATTTTAAATATTGGTGCTGTAGCTATCACACAAAGTAATCCAAGTGTGGTATGGGCAGGAACCGGTGAGGGTAATCCGCGTAACTCTATTAGTTTAGGCGGCGGTATCTACAAAAGCATTGACGGTGGTAAGACCTGGAAAATGATGGGACTGGAAAAAACCAGTAATATCCACCGCATCATTATCGATCCAAATAATCCGGATGTAGTGTATGTTGGAGTGATCGGCAATCCTTTCGCCGCACATCCTGAGCGTGGTGTGTACAAAACAACCGATGGTGGTTTTACCTGGAATAAAATTTTGTACACGAATGATATTTCGGGTGTAGGTGATATGGCGATGGATCCGGCCAATCCGAATAAATTGTTTGTGAACATGTATCAGCACCAGCGTACTCCCTGGAGTTTACAGGGCGGTGGTAAAGGCAGTGGTTTTTATGTAACCTATGATGGCGGTAAAAACTGGACCAAACTAGACAAGTCCAATGGTTTGCCTGATGGTGATTATGGTCGTATCGGTATCACCATTGCACGCAATGATCCAAAGCGTGTATATGCATTGGTAGAAGCTACTAAAAATGGATTGTATAAAAGTGATGATGGAGGTAATAACTGGGAACTGGTGAACAGCGATGCAGCAGTAGTGACCAATCGTGCGTTTTATTTTCAGGATATCGCGGTGGATCCTACCAATGAAAACAGATTGTACAATATCAATCAGATCATTACTGTAAGTGAAGATGCAGGTAAAACCTTCAAAACCGTGATCCCTTATGCAGGTATTCATCCTGATCACCACGCTTTCTGGATCCATCCAAAAGATGGCAACTTTATCATTGATGGTAATGATGGTGGTATCGCCATTACGCGTGATCGCGGAAAGAACTGGCAGTTTGATGAGAAATTACCACTCGGACAATTCTATCATATCAATGTAGACAACAAAATTCCTTACAATGTCATGGGTGGTTTGCAGGATAACGGTAGCTGGCATGGCCCGGCTTATGTATGGAGACAAAGCGGTATCCGCAATGCATTCTGGGAAGCAGTAGGTGGTGGTGATGGTTTTGATGTAATGCCTGATCCGGAAGATGAAAATTGGGTATACAGTATGAGTCAGGGAGGAAATGTAGGACGTTATAATATTACTACCGGAGAAAGATGGAGTATTCGTCCGCCAACAACTGCAAATGGTGTTCGTCAGCGATTCAACTGGAATGCTGCGATCGCGCAAGATCCATTTGATAAGAAGACCATCTATTATGGAAGTCAGCTAGTGAATATGAGTACCGATAAAGGTGCTTCTTGGACACAGATCTCTGGTGATCTCACGACCAATGATAGTGCAAAAATTGATCAAAGTAATAATGGTGGTTTATCGGTAGATATTACGGGTGCAGAAAACCATTGTACCATTATTGCTATCGAACCCTCTGCAAAAGAAAAAGGAGTGATTTGGGTAGGAACCGATGATGGCAATGTTCAACTCACGAGAGATGGTGGTAAAACCTGGACAAATTTCCGCGGTAAAATCCCAGGCATGCCAACGGGCGCTTGGGTTCCACAGATCCGTGCATCTAGACATAATGGTGGTGAAGCATATGTAGTAGTGAATGATTATCGTCGTGGTAACAACAAACCCTATTTATTCCGTACAACCGATTATGGTAAAACCTGGACGAATTTGGTAGATGAGAAAAAAGTAACCGGATATACTTTGTGTGTAGTACAAGACCCAACAGAACCAAATTTGATCTTTCTTGGAACAGAGCAAGGTTTGTTCATCAGTTTGGATTATGGAACCAACTTCCAGCAATTCAAAAATGGATATCCTTCTGTATCTACGTATGATATGGTGATTCAAGAAAGAGAAGCGGATCTGGTGATCGCAACTTTTGGACGTGCACTGTGGATACTGGATGATATTCGTCCGCTTCGCAAATTGGCTGCGAATAAAGGACAAGTGTTCAGCAATAAACTGACTGCTTTTGCATTACCTGATGGTTATCAGGCCAAGCGTAAAAATGCATCGGGTATTGAATATAGTGTATGGGGTACTTATGAAGGAGAGAACAGAAGATCAGGAGCACCGATCAGTTTCTTTGTAAATAAAACAGCAGCCGATACCGGACGAAACAAATTGAGTGATACCGTAACCATGCACATTTATGATGCAAACAATGTACTCATAAGAACACTTACTGCTAAAGCAGATACCGGATTGAACCGTTACTACTGGGGAATGGAAGGAAGAGGTGTGAGAATACCCGGTGGTGGAGGTTTTGGCGGAAGAGGCGGCGGTGGCGGACGTTTTGGTGGTGGTGGTGGAGCTACTGCAGAACCGGCAGGATTACCTGTTGATCCGGGTACCTATAAAGTAGTAATGAACCTTGGAAGAAATATCAGTGATAGTACCACAATTGTTGTGAATGATGATCCATATGCACCAACGCCAAAAGCAGTGCGTGATGCATTGCGTAAAGCGACGGATCGTTTGAATAAGAGTTCGATCAGACTGGGTACGTTGAATGAGCGTTTCAGTGATGCAGAAGGAATCATGAATAAAGTAGAAACAGCTTTGCGCGATATCGATGCGAAACAAGCAGATACCATTCGCAAAACCATGAAGCCTATTCGTGAAGAAATACAAGCCATTCGTGAAATGCTGAATGGTAAACCACAAACCAAACAAGGTTATGGTAATATACCGCAGGTAACCATTAACGGCTATCTCAATGAAGCGCGCTCCAATATCACCGGTAAAACAATGGTACCGGGAGAGCAAGAAGAAAGATTGATGAAAACAGCAGAAGATCAAATTTCAGAAGTCATCAACCGTGCTAATACCTTGTTTGATACCAAGTGGAAAGCATTTAGAGCAGTGGCGGATAAGATTGAGTTGAAGTTGTTTAAGGATTATAAGGCGATAGAGTAGGAAATATTTTTTAAAGAGCATAAAAGGGACCACCATTGGTGGTCCCTTTTAATTTAAAGTCTTGAAAAAATTCGCCTAATTCATAGAAATCATCTTAAAGCCATATAAAAAAAATCGTATGTTTATCAGAAAGCGATTATGTTGAAAGAGATTTCTTCGTAAGGAATTAAGCTCAAAAACAGATTCATACAAAATCGCGTATAAAAATTTAGCTATTCACGATACCCTTGTAATGCTTTTATCTTTAAACACAGAAAGAAATGAAAGAATGCGAAGAAATTATACAAGCGCTCTTGAAGTTTAGAAACGAAAGAGAATGGGAGCAGTTTCATAATCCTAAAGATCTTGCGTTAGCGGTCAATATTGAGGCCGCAGAGCTTTTAGAATTATTTCTCTGGAAGAATGCAAATGATGCAAATCCTGAAAGTGTAAAAGAAGAATTAGCAGATGTTTTTGCTTTTGCCTTCCTCCTTGCTGAAAAATATAAATTCGATGTAAAGCAGATAGTTCTTGATAAGATTAAAAAAAATGGAGAGAAATATCCTGTTGATAAAGCAAAAGGATCTGCAAAAAAATATGATGAGCTATGAGTACTTCTTTTGAATTATCTATTGAAATTTCAGAACAATATGATTTCTCCAAAGAGTCTTTAAATAAGATTGAGCAAAATCTATGGGTTAAAAGTCAATGGCCACTGGTTTATTTTATTCAGAACGATTCAATAAAAGTGGCATATGTTGGGGAGTCAACAAATGCATCTAAGCGAATACAAAACCATTTAGCCAATCCCGAAAGATGTAAACTCAATAAAATTTCAATAATTGGGTCTGACAAGTTTAATAAATCAGCTACATTAGATATTGAATCTAGTTTAATTCAATATATCACAGCGGAAGGAACCTACGAACTTCAAAATGGAAACTTTGGTTTAATCAATCATAAATACTATCAGCAAGATCTTTACAAGAACCTCTTCAAAGAAGTTTGGAATAAGTTAATTGAGAAAAAGATTGTAACTAAATCTTTGAATGAAATTGAAAACTCAGAACTATTCAAATATTCTCCATATAAATCTCTGAATGAAGACCAATATAATTCAGTTCTAGAAATCCTAGATGGGTTGACTTCAAATACATCAAATCGAATATTTATAAGTGGTAGTGCTGGAACTGGGAAAACTATATTGGCTACATATTTAATGAAACTACTTACTACCGATGTAGAAAATGAACGAATTGAGGAGTTAAATGATGATGAGTTACGAGAGATCAACTATATAAAGAACTTTAATAAAAAATATCCAAATGCAAAAATTGGTTTAGTTGTAGCAATGACATCGCTTAGAGAGTCTTTAGAAAAAGTCTTTAAGAAGGTACCGGGATTAAAGTCATCAATGGTTATAAATCCATCAGAAACACTTAAGTCGAAAGAGAAGTATGATTTATTAATTGTTGATGAGGCTCATCGATTAAGGAAGTATAAGAATATAGGATGGATGGGTATTTTTAAAAAGAATAATGAGAAATTAGGACTTGATGATACAGGAACAGAGCTAGATTGGATAATGGCAAATAATAAAAACCAAATTTTCTTCTATGACTCTGCTCAATCTATAAAACCATCAGATGTTGACGCAATAAGATTTACTGATCTTTTAAATGAAAAGAGCACATTAAAAATTGAACTCAAGTCTCAAATGCGGGTGAAGGGAGGTAATAATTATATTCAATTTGTTCATGATTTACTCCATGTGGAAAGAACGGAAAAAAATAAATACAGAGAAGAAAATTATGAATTGTACATATTTGAGAATTTTTGTGATCTACATACCGAGTTAATCGATCGTGAAAATGAATTCGGACTGTGTAGAATGATAGCGGGATATTCATGGCCTTGGTTATCAAATCCAAAACTTGATCCAAAACCATCTCCTGAAGTTACTGATATTGAGTTAGATGGTTTGAAGTTTAAATGGAACTCTACAGATAAGGATTGGATAAATTCAGCTAATGCTTTTAATGAAATCGGGTGCATACATACAACGCAAGGCTATGACTTGAATTATGCAGTAATAATATTTGGTAAAGAGATTAACTATAATAAAGAGAAAGGCTGTATTGAAATTGATTCAAATCACTATTTTGATATTAATGGAAAAAAAGGAATTTCTGATCCAGAGTCTTTGAAGTCATACATCGTCAATATATATAAAACGATAATGTATCGAGGTATTAGGGGTACTTTTATATATGCTTGTAATAAAGAACTAAAAGATTATTTGAAACAACATATAGAAACTTTCAAAAAGGATCTTCCATTTAGGATATTACGTTTGGAAGAGGTAATTCCATACATAAATTCTATTCCTTTAATTGATATTACAGCTGCAGCTGGAAAGTTTAGTGATCTACAAATTCACTCCGAATTAACTTGGGTAGAGCCACCATTTAATATTTCTGCTAAAAAAGGGTACTTTATTTGTAAGGTTTTAGGAGAATCTATGAATCAAAAAATTCCTAACGGTTCATATTGCCTCTTCAAACAATACGAGGGAGGATCTCGAGATGGTAAAATAGTATTAGTAGAATCAACAGATATCCATGACAGCGATTTTGGCTCAGGTTATACAGTAAAAGAATACCATAGTGTAAAGAATATTTCATCAGATGGATGGAATCATGCAGTAATAATTTTGAAATCTTTATCAGATAATCAAGAGTACTCGGATATTGAACTAACAAATGATAAGTTAATAAACTTTAAAGTAATTGGAATATTTGAAAAGGTAATAAGTATGTAATCGAAAACTTTCCAAAAGTTTCTTAGGTTCTTTAGTAATGGTTATAAAAAGCATCAGTGTACAATGACTAGCGGCGAAATCATCATCTATCAAAATACGGAAGGCAACATTAAAATAGATGTTCGGCTGGAAGAAGAAACCGTTTGGCTTACACAGGCGCAAATGGCAGAACTGTTTGGTAAAGGCAGAACCACCATTACAGAACACATACAAAATGTTTTTATAGAGGGAGAACTGAATGAAAACTCAGTATGTCGGAAATTCCGACATACTGCTGCTGATGGCAAAAACTATGATACAAAATACTATAATCTAGACGTCATCATTTCAGTAGGTTATCGCGTAAAATCCCCCCAGGGCACACAGTTTCGTATTTGGGCAACCCAGCGATTGAAGGAATATATTATTAAGGGATTCGCGTTGAATGATGATCGATTTAAGTCGGGCACTTCCATGAACTATTTCAACGAATTGCAGGAACGCATTCGGGAAATACGTATTTCGGAACGGTTCTTTTATCAAAAAATAAAAGACATCTACACCACCAGTATTGATTACGACCCTAAAGACGAAAAAACAATCACATTCTTTAAAGGGGTTCAAAATAAACTATTGTGGGCTATCAGCCAGCAAACAGCAGCGGAGCTTGTGTATCGCAGAGCAGATGCAACGCTTCCTTTAATGGGTATGCAATCGTATGATAAGAAAGAAGCTGTTCCTATCAAAAAATCAGATACCGGCATTGCCAAAAATTACCTGAATGAAGATGAAATAAAACTGCTCGGACTTTTGGTAGAACAATACCTTGCTTTTGCCGAAACAATGGCGCAGCAGCGTACGCCCATGTATATGAATGACTGGATTCAGCGCCTAGATGCCATTTTGCAATTAAACGCAAGAGAATTACTTTCTCACGCAGGAAAAATCAGTCACGAAATGGCGGTGAAGAAATCAGAAGAAGAATTTGAAAAATACCAACTCGCACAAAAGGCAATCGAAAAAGAACAAAGCCTACAAGAGTTGGAAAGAGATATTGCGCTTCTGAAAAAGAAAAAGGATCAATAACTTTTACTGAGGATGAAAAATAAGACAAACATAAAACTTCCGCTGACGGAAATCGAGAAAGCAAATTTGAGAAGGCATAAAATCAAAATTGCTCATATCCTTGATTTCGCATCCGACGAATTAGAAGCATTATTAAACGCCACAAAAGAACGCGCAAAAGAAATTTATGCGTTAGCAGCATTTCAAACGGTTCCTTCAGTCGGAATAAAGTTTGCTGAAGACCTTGTGTTTTTGGGTTATTATTCACTCAATGAACTCAAACAAAAAGACGGCGCTCAACTCACAGACGAATACGAACAGAAAAAAGGTTATTGGGTTGACCCTTGTGTGGAAGACCAATTTAGATTGGTCGTGAACTTTGCAAACACACATGACATGCAAAAAACCTGGTGGGACTTTACCGAAGAACGAAAAAAGTTTCGCGCTGAAAACGGTTATCCAAAAACCAGACCTCAAAAAGCTTGGTTTGATCGCTGACTTTTGGAAAGTTCCGGAACTTTCCAAAAGTTTCTTAATAATATATAAAGCCGCAGATTCGCAGATTTTTAATGACATTAATCTGCAAATCTGCGGCTTTACCTCTCTCATGTCACCCAACCGTCAATTTCCCTTCGATATTCATTATTCAACATTCAATATTTCCACCGTTCTCCATTGGAAAAACTTAATTTTGCCGCCGGAACAAAACCTTTAGTATGAGTACGCCAAAACTGAGTCATTTAGCTGAAACCTTATCGGGCAGTGAGATCGTGAAACTAGGTAATGCCATCAGTGAACGTATTCGTAATGGTGAAAAGATATATAACCTCACTATTGGTGATTTTGATCCTTCTGTATTTCCCATTCCTACAGAGCTGGAGGAACTCATCATCGATTCTTATCGCAATAGAAACACAAGCTATCCTGCAGCAGAAGGTGTGTTGGATCTGCGTAAGTCGGTAGCAGCATTCATTAAAGAATGGGAAGGATTGAGTTTTGAACCGAATGAAATTCAAATAGCAGCCGGTGGCCGTCCGTTGATCTATACTTTATTCAAAGCCATCGTTGACAAAGGCGATAAAGTGATTTATGGTGTTCCCTCTTGGAATAACAATCACTATACACACTTGACCGATGCGGTGCATTGTGTGGTAGAGTGTAGGGTAGAGAATGATTTCATGCCAACTGTAGAAGACATCCAAAAAAATATCAGTGGCGCTACACTTATTTGTATTTGTACACCACAAAATCCTACAGGCACCACACTCAAAAAAGAAAGTCTGGAAGCTATTTGTGATCTGATATTGGAAGAAAATGCAAAAAGAGGTGAAGGCGAGAAGAAATGTTATTTGATGTTTGATCAAATGTATTGGACACTTACCTATGGCACAACAGTTCACCACAACCCCTTGCAATTGAGACCTGCGATGAAAGACTATACTATTTTCATTGATGGTATCTCCAAAGTATTTGCAGCTACCGGTGTACGTGTAGGTTGGGCTTTAGGACCGAGTACAGTGATCGCCAAGATGAAAGCAATTTTAAGTCATGTGGGTGCATGGGCACCCATGGCAGAACAGAAAGCGGTGGCTCAATATTTATTGCAGAAAGAAAATATTCAACGCTACCTCAGCCATTTCAAATCAGAAGTGGAATTGCGTTTGAGAAATATTCATGATGGTTTTATTGCCCTCAAACAAAAGGGCTATCCGGTTGATGCTGTTGCACCACAAGCTGCGATCTATCTTACCATCAAAATAGACCTCGTAGGTAAAACCACAGCCGACGGAAAAAAACTTGAAACACAATCAGACGTAACATCTTACATCCTTGCAGAAGCCAAACTAGCAGTAGTACCCTTCTCAGCCTTCGGTGCCGGCGCCAATAGTCCATGGTATCGTTTAAGTGTGGGCACTTGTAAGAAAGAAGAAATTGGGGAGATGTTGGAGAAGTTGGAAAGTGCTTTAAGCAAGCTATCAGCTACTAGCTACTAGCTTCTAGCTAGAAGAGTGTTTTGGGCTTCTAATAACCAGTTAAAAACTAGAGGCTAGTAGCTTGAAGCTAGCAGCTTAATTTAGATTATTCACAAACACAAACGCCTTCAACCTTCTTTCATGCAAAATACTTTGCATCAGATGTGGCTTGCGGATGATTTTGCGGCGGTTGATATCGAGGATTTCGTGGGAAGAACAGAAATTATTCCAATTCTCAGCATGGTATAAAAGGGTATTCAACAGGCTCACCTGACGATCGAGTTCAGACTGTGTCATGTAATCATGTTTACAGAGCAGCCAGAGATCACGGTTCATGTCTTTCATACCTCTATGGTTTATCGAACATTATTGGGACAGTTACAGCCCCCTCTGCCATTCCTTCCTTTCTGGAATATACCACAGGAACTGGCCATGGTAATAAGTAACAGCAGAACGAATATTTGGTTTATTTTGAGTTTCATAATGATCTAAAATACAGCTTTCGATCAAACCATCATAAACCCATCAGCACTGCCTACCGATTTTAACATACAAAACATACTGATCGCACCATTGGACTGGGGTCTCGGTCATGCCACACGTTGTATTCCATTGATTCGTGCTTTGAACAATGCTGGATACAAGGTTTTCATAGCTACCGATGGACCTCAACAAACCCTTTTGCAACAAGAGTTTCCTCATCATCGTTTTATCAAACTCCCCGGTTACCAGGTACGTTACAGTCGAACCAAAGGTTGGCTGCCCTTCAAAATAATGCAACAATTGCCAGCCCTACTACGTATTGTTCAATGGGAACACCGCTGGTTGGAGGATGCAATTGAACAATATGGTATCGATCTGGTGATATCGGATAACCGCTATGGACTATGGAGTCAAAAATGTCCATCGGTTTTTATGACCCATCAGTTAAATATCAAAGCACCAGTACTACTCGAGCCAATCGTTCGATGGCTTCATTATCGGTTTATCAATCGATTTACTACGTGCTGGGTACCCGATCAGGAGCAAGCGGGAGGATTGGCGGGAACACTTTCACACCCAAGTAAGCAACCTGCCATTCCGGTTACTTATATGGGATTACTGTCGCGTTTTGAGCAAGGAAATCATACCGACCAACAAGCAATCACTATTTTATTATCCGGTCCTGAACCGCAAAGAACAATATTGGAAGAAAAAATAGTGTTGCAATTGTCAACATTCACAGAACCGATAGTATTGGTAAGAGGATTACCTGCGGACACTTCTTCCATCTCGGTACCACCGCATGTGAAATTGGTGAACCATCTTTCGGCAGCCAATTTACAGGAACAATTATTGAAAACTAAACTAGTGATTGCCAGAAGTGGTTATAGTAGCCTGATGGATTTTTCACGCTTGCGATGCAAGACCCTCTTAATACCTACACCCGGACAAACAGAACAAGAATACTTGGCAAAGCGATGTGCAGAAAAAGGTTATGCGATGTATGTTGATCAATCTAAACTGAATTTGAATGATGTATTAACAAAAGCAGATCAATCAAATGCTGTTTTTGCTTCTTTTAATTTTTTTGAAGAAACAGATTTGAAAAGACTAATGGCAACAGTATTTGTAAAAGCTTCTTCTTAAATCGACCTCGCCTATCTTATTTTTGCAAAGCAATGAATAAAACCACCAAAGCACATCTCGCTGTATTAGCAGCCAACTTTATTTTCGGAGCGGGTTATGCTGTAGTAAAGACCATTACACCGGAATTCATTGCTCCCTTTGCTTTGAATGTGGTACGGGTACTATCCAGTTTATTATTATTCTGGTTGCTTTTTTTGATGAAACCCAGTAATGCGGGATTTGAAAGAAAACATCTTCCTCGTTTTTTATTGTGTGCACTAACAGGTGTAGCCATCAATCAATTACTTTTCATCAAGGGATTATCGTTGACAACGGCCATCCATAGTTCTTTACTATCACTGGGGACACCCATTTTCATTACCATCATAGCAGCATGGTTACTCAAAGAAAAGCTCACGCTTTATAAAATTGCCGGACTTGCATTGGGTATCGGCGGTGCTGCCATGTTGATACTCATGAAAGATAATAGCACGAGTGGAAAAGATATGTTACTAGGCGATATCTTGATCATCATCAATGCCATTTCATATGCATTTTATTTGGTGTTGGTGCGTCCGTTAATGGAGCATTATAAACCGATACATGTATTACGCTGGGTCTTTACATTTGGTACTTTCATGATTCTTCCATTCGGACTTGAACAATTCATGGATACCAACTGGGCTGCTTTTGGTACAACTCAATGGATCGCATTGGCTTTTGTGGCTTTGTTTGTAACCTTCTTTGCTTACCTCTTTAATGTATACGGACTTTCAGTGATCGGTTCATCGGCAACAGGTTCATATATCTATACCCAACCTGTCTTCGCCGCTATTATCGCCATGGTATTTATGGGGGAACATTTTACTATCACAAAAGCACTGGCAGCCATCTGTATTTTTAGCGGTGTCTATTTGGTGAATCTTCGAAAAAGAAATCTGTGATTTTTTGTCTGAAGGACTCCATTAGAGATTTTTAGAAGAATTAAAAAGTAAAAATTCAAAAAATCACACCTGCCGATCGGCAGACAGGGATCAAAAAATCAAGAAATCAAAGATCACAGATCCAGCTTTGGGTAATCAAAAAACCAAAACTCCTTTTCCGCACGCTCAAACAAGTTCCATTCATTGGTATCTGCCTTGATGGAAAAAATGCCACAAGTGGGCATATTATCTATGCGCGTGTTGGTGAGACTATTTACGAAATCAGTGATGCCGGGATTATGAGAGAAGATCGCAACAGTATTATAATGATCGGGTAACCTTTCGATTACATTATAGAACGTTTCTTTGGGTGCATGGTACAATTCGGGGAACAAAAGAATATCTTTCTTGTTTTTACCATACGCTTCTGCGAAATATACAGCAGTAGTAAGTGCACGATTGGCGGTACTGGAAGCAAAACATTGAATACCGATACCCCGTTTCAATATTCTTTCGGCCATTGCAGGAGCATTGCGATGTCCGCGGTCGTTTAACGGACGCTCAAAATCTCCTTGAAAAGCATTGGCCCAGCCGCTTTTGGCATGTCTGATCACAAGAAGTTCTTTCATGCTGAAAAGTTACAATAAAGTCCACTTACATTTGTATGCATGCCTGTAACCCGACTGCTCATAGAAGATTTTATCGCAATGGCCAAGCAATATCCCGTCTTCGATGTAAGAAGCGAAGGAGAGTATCAGCATGCCTGTTTCCCGACTGCCCATAGTCTTCCTTTGTTTAACAATGAAGAACGAAAAGTGGTAGGCACCGCATATAAACAAGAGAGTAAACAGAAAGCTATTAAACTGGGATTGGAATATTTTGGTCCCAAGATGGTGAAGATGGTAGAGGAAGTGGAGAGAGTGGTTGGTAGTGAACAATTGACAGTTGACGGGAAGAAGAATGGGAAGAAAGAGAGTAAGCCGATAGAGATAGCAGATAAAGTGGTACTGGTATATTGTTGGCGGGGAGGAATGCGGAGTGCGGGCGTGGCTTGGTTGTTGGATTTGTATGGATTTAAAGTGTATACATTAGTGGGTGGATATAAATCTTATCGCAATTGGGTGTTGAAACAGTTTGAAAAAGAATATCCATTCAAGATCATTGGTGGATATACGGGTAGCGGTAAAACAGAAGTACTACATGCACTTGCACAACAAGGAGAAACGATTATTGATTTAGAAGGATTGGCTTGTCATAGAGGTTCTGCTTTTGGTAATCTCGGACAACCACAACAGCCCAAACAGGAAATGTTTGAAAACCTTTTAGCCAATGCCTTGGCTGTTGCATCTGCAAATAACAGTACCATTTGGCTGGAAGATGAAAGTCAGCGTATTGGTGAAGTCAATATTCCCATTTCAATTTTTAAGTATATGCGTACCTGTCGCGTATACTTTTTAGATATACCTTTTGAAGAGCGATTGAATTATGTGATAGCAGGATATGGTAAGTTTAAAAAAGAAGACCTCATCAACGCAACAGTTAGAATACAAAAACGCTTGGGTGGACTAGAAGCAAAAACGACTGTGAATTATTTGATCGAAAATGATTTGCATGGTGCTTTTGGAGTATTACTTCATTACTACGATCGCTTTTATACCAAAAGCATGAGCAACATGCGAGAAAAGCCGGAACAAGTATTTAAAAAGATTAGTTTGGAAACAGTAGACAAGGTTGAGAATGCAAAAAAAGTGTTGACTACTCATCAACAAGATGAACCAATTAGTTCAGCCAGTCTTTGATCGTCAGAAAGCTCATGTATGTCATCACAGCAACAACTATCCAACCGCAGATACTGAGCCATTTCGCGTGTTGATATCCCTCTATTTTTTTTCGTTGCATAATAATTAGCATCACTGCAAGTGCAATGGGTAATATAAGCCCATTCAGTGAGCCAACCGTTACCAATATACTTACGGGATTGCCTATGCTGATATAGATCAATGTTGATGATAGAATAAATACACTTATAAGTATCCGATAATTATTTTCGATCCAAGGGTGAAAGGTTCTTAGAAACGAAACAGAAGTATAAGCCGCCCCCACAACAGAAGTAATAGCAGCACACCACATCACTACTCCAAAGAATCGATATCCCAATTCACCCGCAGCGATTTTGAAAACGGAGGCCGGTGGATTTACGCTATCGAGTAAATGTCCTTTACTTACTACCCCTAGCACAGCGAGAAATAAAACAATACGCATCACTGCTGTCACACAAATTCCTGTTACCGCGCTTTTGCTTACTTGCGGTAAGGAGTTTACACCGGTTAATCCTGCATCCAGCAACCGATGTCCACCCGCAAAACAAATGTATCCTCCCACAGTACCACCAACCAGTGTAACGATGGCTTTGGCATTTATTTGTTCTGGAACAAAACTATAATGTATGGCATCCATCACAGGAGGGGTGGAACTGATCGCTACATACAAAGTGAGTAGAATCATCAATATACCCAACACTTTGGTGAAACCATCCATCAAGCTGCTGAATTCTTTCATCCAAAAAATGAATAAGGCAATACCACAACTGATAATTGCACCTGTTGTGTTAGAAATACCTGTGAGCACATTCAATCCCAATCCACAACCACCAATATTGCCAATGTTGAATGCAAGTCCACCCAAAATAATCAGTAGTGCTAATAAATAACCCAATCCCGGCACTACTTCATTGGCAATATCCTGCGCACGTTTACCGGTAACAGCAAGTATGCGCCAAATATTGAGTTGTGCAATGATGTCTAACAGAACAGAAATCAGGATCACAAAACCGAAACTAGCAAGCAAACTTTGTGTAAACACGGTGGTTTGTGTTAGAAAACCCGGACCAATTGCAGAAGTGGCCATCAGAAATGCTGCACCCGTAATGGCACTATTATTCGTCAGTTGTTTCAACGCATGAATGATTGAAGGATGATATGATGGTCGTGTAATAGTTGATGTAACTGTTTCGCGAAAACAATGGCATGTTCTCCATCCCCATGAATACAAATGGTATCAGCTTTTAACGGAACAATGGTTCCGTCAATACTGGTTACCTGTTGTTCCTGAATCATTTGTAATACTTGCTTTTCCATTTTGCTTACATCACTGATCAATGCATTTTTTTCTTTACGGGATATAAGATTTCCATCCGAGGAATAGGTTCTATCAGCAAATACTTCGTTTGCTGTTTGCAATCCAATAGATTCCGCAGCTTGAATACTCTTGCTGCCACTGAGACCGAAAAGAATTAAATTTTCATCAATGTCTTTTACTGCGTTTGCAATGGCATTTGCCAGAGAGCTATCTCTTGCAGACATGTTGTACAAAGCCCCATGAGGTTTTACGTGCTGTAATTTTCCTCCCATCGCAAAAACAAGATCCAGCATAATATAAATCTGCTCAGATACAATGGATACAATATCTTCTTCAGGAAACTGCATTTCTGTTCTACCGAAATTTTCTTTATCCGGAAAACCCGGATGCGCTCCAATGGCCACACCGTGTTCAATCGCCAATGCAATGGTTCGACGCATCGTCTCTTCATCACCTGCATGAAAACCACAGGCAATATTGGCACTGCTGATATACGGCATCAGTGCAGCATCATTCGGCATACCCTCACCCAAGTCGCAGTTGATATCGATGGCCATTTTTTTATTTGTGATGTCTGATTTTAAATGTCAGATCTCAGATTTTTATATTTTTACTATTCGTATACCTTATATCAGACATCCGACATCTGCGATCTGCGATCAAACATCTCCCATTCTCAATTTACAACCTGTTTCCAATTGTTTCAAATGTAATTCCTGTGCTTGTAAGGCTTTGTGTGCTTCTTGAAGAGAAACTTGCTTGAATTGAAAACCTTCTCCAGGATTTCGCTGCGCAAGCTTAGGGAAATCTGCAGTGATGATATGACCAATTCTTGGATAACCGCCAGTGGTCTGGTGGTCTGCCATCAAAATGATCAGTTGTCCACTAGGAAGTAATTGTATGGTGCCTCGGGAAACGGCAGTAGAAAGTATTTCGGTATGGGTATTCGGAATAATGGAAGGTCCTACTAATCGATACCCCATTCTGTTACTGCTTTTGTCGAGTATAAAAGTACTGTTGTCTACTAATGTTTGCATTGCATCATTCAATCGGCTGATTTCATGTCCTGCAGTATAACGAATGATTGTATTCTGATAATTTACGGGCGAGAGGGCGGTCCAAGAGAATATTTTATTTTCAGCAACCTGAAAATCATTATTCTTGAAAGGAAGAATCATTTCATTTTGCAATTGTGTACCAATGGAAGTAAATCCAACGGGTGTAGCGGCACTGTTTAGCCAAAGAGTGCTTTGAACACCACCACGAACAGCAATATAAGCCCGTGCTCCACGGATCTGTTGTTGAAAAGACAATTGTGTACCTGCTTTGATAGCAATACATCGATTGATCAGAATAGGTAGATCACGATTTAATCTTGCATCAAAATCTGCGCCGCTAATGGCAATCAATGTATCTTCTTCAAACAAAAGTGAGGGAGCTGGAAAATGCATTTCCAAAACAGGTTCTTGAATAGGGTTTCCTATTAACGTATTGGCCATGCGCATGGCTACAGTATCCATAACACCGGATGGATGAATACCCAAGTGCTGGTATCCATACCTACCTTCATCTTGAATGGTATCGAGTATTCCTTTTTTGATAACGCGGATACTCATTGGGCAGACCAGTTTTGAAATTCATTCCATGAAATCGGATAAAACTGAACCTGATCACCGGGTTCCAGTAAACAAGGTTTCACAGCGTTAGTGTTAAAAAGAGAAAGAGGTGTTCGACCGATTAACTGCCATCCACCCGGAGATTCCATGGGGTAGATACCTGTTTGATCTCCTGCAATGCCCACACTACCGGCAGGTACTTTTTGTCGGGGCGATGTTAATCGCGGTGCGTTGATCTTTTCATCTACTTTACCCATATAAGCAAAACCGGGTAAAAAGCCATTCATGAACACACGATAAGTAACTGATGAATGAAGTTGAATCAGCTCACTGGCAGTAATTTGTTTGATGGTTGCCAGTGATGCAAGATCAGGAGCACAACAGGTAGCATAACAAACCGGAATGCGAACGAGATTGTTTGTTTTTTTCTTGTGAGTAACGGTATTGGGAATCAATAATTCATCAACTAGCGCTTGAATGGTATCAATGGGATCTATTTTTCTATTGAGAAAATACAGGGCATCATATACAAAAGTGATGGTAGTATATGCGGGAATACAGTCTTTGATACCGGGCCAGGGAAAATTACGGTACAGATGAAACAATTGCAATATATATTCATTAACGGTGGTATCTATGCGATCACCGAATGAAAAAGTTAATGCATGGTCTCCTATTGCGTAACACTGATATGTATACTTTACTGACACGACTTAAATATACATGTTAATAAAGCATGTTCAATAGGCGAGTAAGAGACAAATCATTGTATTTTAATATAACAATTATAAGATGAATTATTCCTTACCGCGATATTTTTCGGACATTACAAGTTTACTATCTCCATCCCAATACACAGAAACGATATAAAATCTTTTCCCGTCATTGAATAATTGAATGCTATTGATACCCTTTGCTTTCATGGGATTACCATTCACTGTATAATCCGATTTATAGGTAGAAAAAGCATGTGTAACTGCACCGTAGCTTTCTGTAATTCGATTGAGTTCTGCTTCTATAAATCCAATCTCCTGTAATCTTTTTCCATTTCTTTCAATGTATTGTTCCGGTGTGATGGTGCGCACTATTTTACCACTGTCTTTATGCAATGCCACTGTGATCATTCGCGCTTCTTTTGTAAAAAGATTTCTAAATCGGTCCCAGTCGCGGTTCTGTGTGCTAGGTCCTGAAATCACATCATACAGTGCTTTAATGATAGCATCCTCAGAAACTACATCTTGTTGATATTGTGCATAGGAGAAAGACGAGAACAAACATGTGATCACGACAAATATTTTTTTCATACCGCAGTTTTAGTTCATCCAAATTAATACTTATTGGTTGCCCGATTTTGTTTAAAAAAAGATTTTTAAAAATTTCACAACCCCAAAATTTAACAATTTCGGCAATCCGAAAATTTGTCGATATCGTACATATGTATTTTTTGATTTATTCTAGAATCGTTGATAATAAAGAATTTCAGGCAAAAATTAATTTTTGGCACAGTACTTGAAATGGAAGAAATAAGAAACCGATTATTCACTAAAATCTATTTATCATGAAAACAATGATGAAAGCAACAGCAGCCTTAGCGAGTCTTTTCTTTTTACAGACCGCAGAAGCACAATTAGGTGTCAGAGCAACCACCAGTGCAGCTACCAATGCCACCGTTAATGCCACACGCGCCGCCACAGTAGCCAGCAATGCAGCTGTTAGAGCAACAGTAGCTACCGGTAAGGTAACATCTGCTACCGTGAATGCTACACGCGCTACTACTGCCGCTACGGTTGGATCAGTAAAACGTGTAACAGCGAATACTGATGTGAATGCCAATGCGAGCGTAAAAGCATCTAGTCAGGCAGAGTTGAACAGTAATGCAGGCGGAGAAGAAAGAGGACTGGTACGTGCTTCTTCTCGCTCTGAAGCCGATGTGAATGCCAACGCCAATGCTAAAACTCCTTTCCGTGAAGGAGCAGAAATGGCCGATGAGCAAAAAGACATGGCAAAAGAAAAAGTAGCAGATGCTAAAGCGAAAGCAGAAGCTGCAAAAGAAGCGGGCATGAACAAAGCAGCAGAAGCTAAAACCAAAGCGAAGGAAGTGAAACCTTCTGTATCAGCTTCAGGTGAAGTAAAAGCGAAAGGATCAGCAAAGTCTGGCAGCTAAAAAAACAGTATTGCGATACCTAAATCGTAGATAGTACCCTCATAAGCCGTCGATAAAAACATACTAAAACTTTATTGTTATGAAAAAGTTCAAAAGCACCACATTGCTTTTGCTGGCAATGTTTTGTCCCTTATTCATGCTGGCACAAGAGGCCGGTGATGAAACCAAGAAAAAAAATGAATTCAATGCATCTATGAATTATCAATCGGCCTTGCACTTTTTTGGTCGAACCGATAGTTTGCGAAGCAGTGGTTTGTTTCCCATGTTAGGCTTTCAGCTTAAAGGTGGATTGTATGCACAAGGGAATTTCATTTTTGTTCAGAATGGTATGCAATCGACGGCTTATACGGGTGCTACGATTGAAGCCGGGTATCGTTTTCCGGAGACAGATCATTTTTCCGGTAACCTATTTTTCTCTCGCTTTTTGTACAAAGATGAGAGTACATTGGTACAATCAGCCATCAAATCACAAACGGGGGCTAACCTTAGTTATCTGAATAAAATATTGAACCTGAATGGTGGCTTGAATTTATTATTCAGTGATAAAACAGATGTCAATGCCAGTTTTGGTGTAGATCATTTGTTTCTTATCAATAAGGGCATGAACAATGCAGCCATTGCATTGGCGCCTTCTTTTACTGCCAATTTAGGGACACAACAATTTAGCAATACCTATCTCGAAAGAAAAAATGTATTGGGTATTCCTGTAACACAAAGAACTACGGAGAATATTACCCAGTTCAATATACTTTCCTATGAAATAGCCATGCCCATTGTATTTGTCAAGGGCAAATGTAATCTGGCCATTACACCATCTTATGTAATGCCACAAAACCTTATAACTACGGCAGGAAGACCAGATCTTTCAGAGCGGGGTAAAAGCATGTTTTATCTGAATCTTTCTGCCGGTATCAGGCTTTGAGAACAGGGGAATATCCAATAAAGAATATCCAATGATGAAGTGATTTTTACTCTTGTTTTCTATAGGTTCCCTGCCAAGGGAAGAGCCCGGTAGTCTTATCGGGCTCTATTTTTTTCTGAAATAAATATGCGAAATCTTATTTGATGTATTTAGTAGGTGCTAAAATGAGAACAGGTTACACACTTGTTATGTAACCTGTTTGCTCTGCTTCTAACATACTGCTTATAAAAAACCCAAACTTGCCTAATTTGAAAACCCTTACTAGGGTTGTTCTCGCCTTATGCGAGTGAAGTTGATTTTTTGCCACCGGCGATCACTGCTATGATCAGTGCGGTAGTGATGAATTTTCCTTTCATGTGCTGATTGTTTTAATTTGATGGTGCAAAAAATGCATCGATAAAAACCCTTATTCAACCGCATTTCCATGTGAAAAAAAGTACCCCAATTGTGTTGCAGCCTACTTGTTTTAACATTCATCACATTCTATCCGCATTAATCACCGTCTGTCAGCCAAATGCCTGATTTTGCTGTTAAAAACACATGACATAAGTATGTGGTTTTCGATGTAAATATTTTGAAGCAGGGGCTTAGAGTAGTAACTTTAATAGACCATGGATCTAGTTCATCGTCCATGGTCAATAGTCCATAGTATTTAATGATTATTACTTTCTTTACTATCGACTATGAACCATAAGCCATGGACTACCCTAACATTATTATGCGGTTGGCTAACAAAGTAATAGCTGGTAGTTTTGATGTAGTAAAAGAAAATTATGACCAAATTATTGATTTACGAAGACAACCCCCAGCTACGTGAAGGTCTAACATGTTGATCAATGGATCAGATGGATTTGAAGTGTTATCTGCCTTTAAGAATTGCAACAATGTAGAAGATGAGGTACGAGCATTCAAACCCGATGTAATATTGATGGATATTGATATGCCGGGAACCAATGGTATTGAAGGATTAAAAAGAATCCGTGAAATTGATACCGATGTAAAAATTCTGATGTTGACGGTTTTCGATGATAACAAAAATGTATTTGATGCTATCAGCAATGGTGCAAATGGATATGTACTGAAGAAAACACCACCTGCGCGCTTATTGGAATATATTCAAGAAGCACAAACCGGTGGCGCACCCATGACATCTTCTATTGCTACACAGGTATTGAGAATGTTCTCTTCTCTGAATAATGAAAAAGGTGAAGACTATGATTTGTCTGAAAGAGAAAAACAGGTGTTACTACTATTAGTAAATGGCTATAGTTATAAGATGATTGCTTCTGAAATGTTTATCGCCATTGATACGGTTCGTTCACACATCAAAAAAATTTATGAGAAGCTGCATGTAAATAGTAAGAGTGAGGCTGTTGCGAAGGCGTTTCGAAATAAAATTGTGTAGGAAGGAACAAGAACAAAGTAACAAGACACAAGAAAGTGATAAGCAACAAGCTCCAATTAAATAGCGTCGGGCTTTAATTCGGCGAGGAAATGCAGGAGAAATCGACCTTACTATAGTAAGACCTATTTCAAAAAAGAAGAACATCATTATAAATACCCGGCTTTTGTTGCCGGGTATTTTTGTTTTATAAGTAGGTTAATGATCCTATACCCCACTTGTAGCTTGCAGCTTACCGCTTGCAACGCTCTCCCTCCCTCCATCCCAACCACATTTTTGTGTGATTGGCTGCGGGAATTTGCCGTTTTATGTTTGCCCCGTGATCGCAATAAAGCGGCTTGTTTTCTGCAGATCACAAACGAAACACTTAATACCGACAAACATGAACATGAAAAGTAAAACCTTGCAGATAACCGTAGTAGTACTATTGGTAATGGCAATCATTGCAGCCTGTAGCGATGCTGGCAGTAATGATAAAGAGACTAAAAAAGATGATATCTCAACTATTCGTAAAAAAGAAAAAGATGAATTGATTGCACGTGGCAAATACCTGGTTACTGTATCAGGATGCAACGATTGTCATTCACCTAAGATCATGACACCAATGGGTCCGATTCCAGATACAACAAGATTGATGTCTGGTTATCCATCAGAAAAAGGAATACCAACATTGAGTGAGGCTTTGGCAAAAGACCAGAGCTGGGTGAAGATGTCTCATGATGTTACAGCATTTGCCGGTCCTTGGCGAATGACTTTTGGAGCGAACCTTACTCCGGATGAGGCAACGGGAATTGGTAACTGGACTGAAGAAGTGTTTGTAAAAACCATTCGCACGGGTAAGCATCTTGGACAAGAAGGAGGAAGACCAGTAATGCCGCCCATACCATGGTATATGATCGCTAAGATGACGGATGAAGATCTGAGCTCTGTGTATCAGTATCTGATGTCATTACCTGCAATTAGTAACCGAGTTCCTGCAGCTATTCCACCGAATGAAATCAAGATTACTAAACAATAATTAAGCAGATGAAAAAGGGCATACACAGATGGATGGGCCGTTTATTGGCATTGATTACAACGATTGTATTGATAGCGGGATGTACAAAAGAATTTGAAGCAGATCTTCCGGATAATAATCCAGGTACACCAAGCAATACCAAAAAACTGAGTAAGATTAGTTATGATGATGGTAGTTATATGTCTATTCAATACAATGCCGAAGGCAAGCCGATAAAAATTACAGACCTTCAGAAGAATAGCGGTGGCGATGATACCAACATTTATACATTAACCTATAATGGCGATAAGTTGGTTGAAATGAAAGTAACAGATGGAACCAAATATAAGTACACATATACGGGTTCAAATGTTACGAAGGTTGAGATTGTAACACCTAATAATGTAGTGATTGCCTATTATGCATATACTTATCAGGATGGACGTTTGGTAAGAACAGATGCCTATGGAAGCATGATGGGGACCATCAGTAATACGCCCAATATGCGTTTTGACCTGGCTTATTACGCCAATGGGGATATCAAATCTATGACCACTTGGTATCAGGATCATACCAGTGGCGTATTAGAGAAATCAGATGTATACGAGATCGAAACCTATGATAATAAGCACAATACCAGCTTACTGTTTGAAAATAACCCCTATATCCCTTTGCTGTTAATGATGCCCAATAATCCATTAACCGAAAAGCATTATGATAAAGCCGGTCAACAGTATGCTAGTGTAACCCATACTTACACCTATGATGACCAGGGAAATCCATTGACCCGGAAAACGGTGATCAAGGAAACGGGCATGGCAGATGATGTAACCAACACTACATTTCAATATTAATATTTGAAAATCAGTTAGTTATAGAGAATAACCCTGTGTGAATCCAGCCTCGGTCAATAGATCGGGGCTTTTTTATGTGATAAAAATCCGACATAAAAACCCGCAAATTCGTGCATTTCACATGTTTGTGCGGTTGTAAAGCGGCAGAAACGGGGATACTTTTGTCGGGTAATTGATAAAAACATGAAAGCAGCATTACAAAACTTAGTACTCTACTTGTGCAGCAAGTGTTGTATTGGCTGCCCCCACCCATTCAACACTTCTTTCACATCCAGCTAAAAATGATGGAGTAAAGCTTTTTTCGAGACCATCTTGTGTAAAAGAGCGTCCTTATTTCACGCAGCAAAAAGAGACCAAGCCGGTACAGGTATCGGTATTGGAGGGTTCGGCTCGTTTTGAGCTTTGGTAAGGGTTTGCAGGTTTTCGATATCCGAAAAACCCTCTACAAGCGCCTGATTGCCCTCGTATTTTGATTATTTTTGTGGAGTGATAAATAATTTATCACCGCTTAAATGAACAGGTATGATTAAAACAGGCAATCCCGTAATCAGCATTTATACTGAGATGACCCCCAATCCGGAAACTATGAAGTTTGTGGCAAACAAGCTATTGTATCCCGGTAAGAGTATCGATTTCGCTGAAGAAGCTTTGGCGGGTCCGTCTCCATTGGCAAAAGAATTGTTCAGCTTTCCATTTATCAAAAGTGTATTTATTGCCAGCAATTTTGTGACCCTTACTAAGACCTCTGACACAGAAGATTGGCAGGATGTGATCCCTACCATCAAAGAATTCTTGAAAGAGTATCTGGAAAATGGCGGCGTTGTAGTCAATGAAGAAGAAGTTGCCAAAGTGAAGCAGGAAGCAAGTAATACAGTGAGTGCAGACGATGATGATATTGTAAAACGCGTAAAAGAATTATTGGAGAATTATGTAAAGCCTGCTGTTGAAATGGATGGCGGTGCTATTCAGTTCAAGAGTTATAATGATGGTGTTGTGAACCTGATGTTACAGGGAAGTTGTAGTGGGTGTCCTTCATCCATGATTACCCTGAAAGCAGGTATTGAAGGAATGATGAAGCGAATGATCCCGGAAGTGAAAGAAGTAGTGGCCGAGGCCGAATAAATGAAGTGTTGGATTTTTTGGAGCGTTGTATCTAGATGGGTACAACGCTTTTTTTTGCGGGTAATTGCCTGACTTAGCTGTTATCATTGTGATATAGTAGATGGAAACTATATTTGTTATCAGATCCAATCCTGCAATCGTCTAACATGGAAAAAGAAGCGCTTGCACAGTTGCTGCAACAAAATTATCTGCACGTTATTGACCAAATACGAAATCTGAGTGATCGCGAATTGTTATACGCTCCCAAGGACAAGTGGAATGCTTTACAACAGCTAGATCATTTGATCAAAAGTGTGGCACCTGTAAATATGGCGATGGGCTTACCTAAATTCGTACTCAGCTGGAGATTTGGAATTGCAAACAGACCTTCCCGTAGCTATGATGCACTCGTAGATCGTTATCACATTAAACTACAAGCCGGTGGTAGAGCTTCCGACGCATTTGTTCCTCCTATGCAAATAAACCCGGCAGATAAAGAAGTCTTACTGAAAAAGCTGCAGCGGCTGGTACAAAAACTCGTACGAAAAACATTGAAACAAAGTGAGTTGTCGCTAGACAGATATGTATTACCGCATCCGCTGTTAGGAAAATTAACACTTCGTGAAATGCTTTATTTTACAGCCTATCATGCTTCTCATCACGGGAAAAGTATAGAGCACGGACTGATTTCATTGAATTAAAAGAACAGCCATCTGTTAAAAGATGCGAATCATATTTGTTATGGTATGACCTTTGCTACTGTTATACTATTATGAAAATCTGCTTCACTTTATTATTACTTGTATGCGCTTCTTTTGCATTTAGTCAGCGAATGATTTTCTATGTGGCTGATATAAAGGGTGATTGTTATGGAGTAGGAAGGGGACTATGCTTACAGATAAAAGAAAAACCGGATGAGCCCTATGCTTTGTTTTATTCCGGTATTGAAGGATTTTCTTACGAAGAAGGCTATCATTATAAGCTGGAAGTGATGCGTGTAAAAAGAGAACGTCCGCCGTCAGATGGCAGTATTTATAATTACTACTTGATAAATATTATTAGTAAAGAGCGGTCTAAAAATTATGCATTAAAAAATACGCCGATACCTGATCAGCGCCCTCTTTCATTGGTGCGTATCAGTAAAAGTGGGAAAATGGAAATCGTAGGCAACAACGTTGTTCCCAGTATTTCTTTTGATAAAAGAAATGGAAGAATCTCCGGTAAAGCAGGATGTAACCGTTATTTCGGTAAAGTAAGTTTTGACCAACAGCGTATTTTTATTTCCGGGGTAGGCTCTACACAAATGGCTTGTACAGATATGGAAATGGAGTCGCTGTACCTGAAACATCTTACAGCAGTGAACCGCTATCAATTATCAGGCAATAACCTTCAATTATACCGTGATCAGGAACTTTTATTGCAATTCATCGTTCCGGAGAATTAACAATTGATTGTATTCAAGTCTGAATCTGTATTTTGCTCTTCTTTATGAGCATTCAAGTATTCATTGATCAGTTTATACAAGGCATTAGACAAACATCACTTCTTGAGTTTGTAGCTGTATTGGCGGGTATTGGCAGTGTATGGTTTAGTAGAAAAGAACATATACTGGTATATCCCATTGGATTGATCAATACACTGATTTATATCTATCTAAGTATTAAAGGACAACTATTCGGAGAAGCAAGTGTAAATGTCTATTATTCTGTCATGAGTATTTATGGATGGTTTCTTTGGACCAGAAAAGATGCTATAAAAAAAGAATTCGTCTTACGCATCACGAATAGTAATCGGAAAGAGTGGATACAACAGTTGTTGTTTTTTGCTTTCTTCTATTTGTTACTGTTTGCACTCTTGAGCTGGTTACAGTCTGGTTTTGCACCGGAAGCCATTCCTTGGGCGGATGCATTTGCCAGTGCTTCGGCATATACAGGGATGTGGTTAATGGCTAGAAAAAAAACAGAAAGCTGGATCTGGTGGATCGCAACAAATATTGCTTCTATTCCGTTGTATTTTGTGAAAGGTTATGTATTTACCAGCGTGCAGTTTCTGATTTTGTTGATCCTTGCCATTTCCGGATTAATAGAATGGAAGAAAAAAGCGCGGTAAATTAGAAATATTGAATAATGAATGTAGAAGGGATATGCAGTAAAAAAGCGTATTTATACGCTATACGAGGATAGGCATTGTTGCTTATTTTGTTTCTATCAAAGTTATATATGATGGAAAGAAAATTTGATCTTAAACAACGTCTTATAAGATTTTCTGTATCTGCTTTCGGTTTGCAGAAAAAATGCCTACGTCATACGCAGGAAAACATTTATCTGGACAATTAATCCGAAGCGCTACTGCACCAGCATTTCATTATGGGGAAGCGCAATCAGCAGAGTCAAGAAATGATTTTATTCATAAACTTAAGATCGCATTAAAAGAATTAAGAGAAACTAAAAACAACCTACTAATTATCCGGCAAATGGGTTGGTCTGATGATGATGAAATAAAATTGATTATAACAGAAACGATAGAGTTAATTTCTATTTTCTCAAAAAGCATTTCTACGACACAAAAGAACAGAATCAATTAATCATTATCATTCAAAATTTATTATTCAGTATTCATGATTCAAAAGATCGTCATACTTGGTCCCGAGTCTACCGGCAAGAGCACATTGTGTGAGTTGCTGGCGCAGCATTATGCAACAGCTTGGTGCCCTGAATTTGCTCGGGAATATCTGTTGACGAACGGAACTGATTATAAGTTTGAAGATCTACTCACCATTGCGAAGGGACAACTGGCTTTGGAAGATGAGTTTAGTTCTATGGTCCAGGGTCCATGGTCAATGGTCAATGGTGTTTGGGTGAATAGTAGAACCATGCAAACATCCGCACGGCAACCTCTTCTCTTTATTGATACGGATATGTATGTGATGAAAGTGTGGTGCGAGTATGTGTTTCAGAAATGTCATCAGTATATTTTAGATCAAATTGTGAACCGACAATACGATCTATATCTTTTATGCAAACCGGATCTTCCTTGGGTACAGGATGAATTACGCGAATATCCGGAGGAGAAACCTAGACAAGAACTATATCATATTTATAGAGACATTATGATGAATCAATCTACTCCCTGGGTTGAGATCAGTGGCGATTATGATCAGCGATTGCTGCAGGCTATTGCTGCTGTGGATGCTATACGCAAGTAGGTTTTATTTGCTTTTTAATAATTGTTGTAAATCAGCATCATCTTCAATATTCTGCATCTGTTTCAATATTTGCGGGTAACGCCAACTCACCCTTCTGCTCATAGGTTTTGGTGTAAATTTTTTAGGATTGGGTAAACTGGCAATGATCATTGCAGCTTCGGCTCTTGATAATTTTGCAGCAGGTTTACCAAAATACTTTTGCGAGGCGGCTTCTACCCCAAAAATTCCCGGTCCTGTTTCAATAATATTGAGGTATACTTCTAGAATTCTCTGCTTTCCCCAGATCCATTCAATCATTTTTGTAAAATAGAGTTCAGGAATTTTTCTGATATATCGCCCTACACCTCCGGCCTGCCATAAAAAAACGTTCTTAGCTGTTTGTTGTGTAATGGTACTGGCGCCACCACCCAGTGGAATCTTTGTTTTCTTCCCTTTTTTCTTGGGCTTCATACTTCTTTCAATCGCATCCCAATCAAATCCGCTATGATCGGGAAAAGTTTGGTCTTCACTGGCTATAGCAGCAAGTTTGATATTATAGGGTAATTGATCCCATGAGATATAATCACGCTTTAATCCATATGAAAAACTATTGGCAATCTGAGTAATGGTGATGGGCGGCATCACCCATCTGCAGATGATGATATATGCCAATGAACTTAAAAATAGAAACACAGTCGTTCGCCAAATGATACTGCGACATTTTTTCCAAAATGATTTTTTTTCAGCCATCAATACAAGATACTATTTAACCGCTTGCGTAGAAATGATCTGCATAGAATATTTTTTTCGAATCCGAATATAAGGTCGGTATTTCAGCGACTGTAACTTTCCGATGAGTATAATACCTGCTGCAATACCAATGCTCGTAATATTGGCACTACGGAATATGTTGTCACTTTTAATGATACTGTTCAGTATATTGACTAAAATATAACTTGAACCTCCTATCTGAAATAATGTTCCATTACCGATAATACCACTTCGATATCGATTTCCCGGCATACCAATAATCTCTGATACATGAATGCCCATTAAACCAAACCAAGAAGTATCGATCGTCGGAAACCCAAATTGATTCGGGATCTGCCTCAAAGCAAAAGTGTTGATATAGATGGAGTCGGATGTGATTTTTTTGATCTTTCCATCCATCCATTGTGTTGTTATATATTGAAAATGAATGAAGTTATCGTGCACCCAACTTTTCACATTCCTGTTCTTTTCTTTAAAAACAAGAATGTTGGTTTGAGCGTATGTTTTCTCCATACATAACAGTAAAAGAAAGACAGAAAGCAGTTTCATGTTCAGGAAAGATAATTAGAAAACAAGTTCCCTGACTTGCAGAATTGTTAAACCTGTTTCAATAAAGAAACAGCACCCCAACACAAGGCAATACCAAAACCAATGAGTATCAATCCTGATAATTTATTGATGTAATGTAGATTCTTAGCGGTTAATCGGGAACGTAGTTTACCTGCTAATACTACTTTCAGGATATCAGAAACTAAAACAAATACCAAACAGGTACCAAAAACAATCAAACGGTATTCATTTGGGTATTCTGCAGTTTGTGAATCAGCCAGTATAGCGGCAGTCCAAGCAAACCAAAAAAGAAAAACACCCGGATTCAGTGTATTCATGAAATAACCGGATAAAAAAATAGCAGCGTAATCTCTTTTTCTGAATTTTTTATCAGCAATATTATTTTCTTCATCCGTATGTACTTTTTTAAAGAACAGCGTATAGATACCAACAGCGATTAAGAAAATACTACCTGCAATAGCAATGGATGTTTTATGTGATATAGCTGTATTGAATAAGGAAGTAAAAAAATTACAGATCAATACCAGTGAAATATCACTTGCCGAAACGCCAGCCACAAATAAATAACCTGCTTTATGCCCATTATTGATGCTTTGCTTGATGATGGCAAAGATCACGGGTCCTACAGAGATACTAAGGATAAGACCCAGCAATATTCCTTTTAAAAATGGGGCAACCATGAAGGGGTATTGGTTAAATGCCGAAAATAATGGCAAAAATTGTAAAATCAGAAGAATGTTTGATCAGTGGATCAACTCAGCGAATAATCTGTGCTGCAATAATATAATCCAGACCGGGAAAATTTTCTTGTAGGTATGCATTACCATAGAGATAAATGGAATCTTGTATCGGGACTATGCGTCTGCCGTATTGGGAATTGAACTTTGCCACCACTTCCATTCCTTTGATAATTTTACCAATCGGTGAAAACCCTTTGACATCGGAACGAATAGTGGTATCCAATGTTGGATTGTCAACCATATTGATGAAAAGCTGTGTAGCCCTGCTGTTGGCAATATCACGGGCAAACGCTACGACTCCCTTTTTGTGTTGGTACAACACAGGCTCATCAGTAATTTTTTTTCGATCCCAGAAAAAATTCAATTCAAATTTGTCAGATATACCAAACTGTACCACATAATTGGGTTCTACACGGTAGATCATATTGTTATTGTAAAAACCACTGAGTACCAACTGATACAATCGATCTACACCTAATGGCGACCATCTTCTATACGCTTCTAAAATAAAATAACCTTTTGTAGTTGTGAAGAGTACCTGAAAGCTTTCGGGTGCTTTTCTTTTTAGCAATGCGTCTTTAGGTACTTGTGCCTGTGCTTGCAGCAGACAAACCGCTAATAATAAGGTCAATAATATTCTCATTCAGTCACCAATTCTTTTTTTAAAAAAGCTTGCCAGTCTTCCAACATTTTTCCTTTCAAAACACGAGGAAATTTATGTTGTCCACCCACTTTTCCTTTAGAGCGCATAAATTCCATGAATTGATGTTCCGAGAGTACATCCAAAAAAACTTCTTTTAAAGCACTTTTTCTTTCAACAGCATAATCATCATTCAATTCTTTAAGTGCGCCGTCAATCAGCTGTAATAATTGTTTTTTATCAACGGTATCATCACAGGCAACATACCAGTGGTGTGCAAAAAAGCTTTCATAAGGAACACCGGCTACTGTGAACTCGGGAATAGAAATATTCATCTTTTCACTGGCGAGTTGAATCGCTTTATTCATATTGTCGACACTGAGATGTTCTCCTACCAAACTTAGAAAATGTTTGGTTCTACCGGTAATCACAATTTCACAACGGTCTTTATCAACAAAGCGAACGGTGTCACCAATGAGATAGCGCCAGGTACCCGCAGAAGTACTAATGAGTAACGCATAATCTTTTCCTTCTTCCACTTCATGAATCATCAAGGCTTCAGGATTGTCGATCATTTCACCATCTGCATTGAAATTGGTATCATCAAATGGAACAAACTCCATAAAAATATGCTCGCTGGTCACCAATCGCATCCCTTTTGCAAATTGACGATCCTGATATGCAATAAAACCTTCACTAGCCAAATAGGTTTCAATATAAGTAATGGGCTTACCAAGTAGTTTTTCAAAACCTATTTTATACGGCTCGAAACTTACGCCACCATGTACAAAGAATGCCAGGTTGGGCCACATTTCGTGAATATGGTTCAGCTTATATCGTTGAATCACCATCTCCATACACATTTGAATCCATGCAGGCACGCCTACAATAAAGCCAATATCCCAATCAGGAGCTTTATCAACGATTTCTTCTAATTTTTTATTCCAGTCCTTCTGTTTGGCGATCTTTTTTCCCGGTTTATAAAATGGCTGGAACCAAAAAGGTGCTTTTTTCTGGGTAATACCACTCAGGTCACCTGCATAATAACCCGGACCTTCTTTTTGTAAATCAGTGCTGCCTCCCAAGGTAAGCCAACCCTTGCCGATGGAACTATAAGGGATATTCTCATAATTTCTCAAGCTAAAAAGTTGACGAATCATTACGAGTTTATTGCCACTCAATAAATCATTGGTAACAGGAATATATTTACTGGCTGCCTCACTGGTGCCACTACTCAATGCATAATAGCGAATCTTACCGGGCCAACAGATATCAGGTATGCCTTCCAGTGTTTTATGCCACCATTCCTGATGTATTTTATTGTAGTTGAAAGTAGGAACCAGTTCTTGAAACTTTTTTCCCGGATGTTTACTTAATAAAATCTCATCAAAACGATATTGTTGACCAAAAGCCGTAAATCGGGCCTTCCGTAATAACTTCTTTAATACCCTGATCTGCTGTCTGCGCGGATTGTTTTGCGGCAGTCTTAATGCTTTAAGAATCCTATTGGGAAGTTTAATATCGAAAATGGCCATCGTCAGAATCGGGTTAAGTGAATATACGAAACTACATTAAAAGCTTGTAAAAACAGAGCGCTCAATTGTTAAAGCTAATGGTAGCTGAGTCGGCAAAAATAAACCGAAAAAATATGCCTTTATTTTTTTCCATCAAACTGATGGCATCTGACATATCCATATCAGGGATACGGATCAATATTTGTTCCGCTTTATACTGCCTGATTTCATTAGAAAGCATACTGATGGATTGTTGATGAAGATGTACACTCGACAAATAACAGTGAGACCTGTTTTGTTGCTCAAGAACAGAAAGGATATCGGATTCGTGATCTTTCTTACATATAACCAATAAGTTTTTATGTGCTTGCAATAAAGCCTCGGTTGAACCGGATTTTGAAATCTTTTTCTTGAATTGTGTCCATACACCGAGTAACTGAATAAAAGGGATCAGCATCCAACCCAGACGATAATTTTTTTGCGCAAAGATTTTCATAGCTTGAAAAAAGATAGCCGTATGAAAAACAGTTCTGTGTTTTGAGCTTTGTCCTTTGTAATGTACAATAGTAGCCTCTCCTAAGTATTGCAGTGTATAACCTGTTTTGGAAATGCGTAGACTCAGATCGATATCTTCACCATACATGAAATAATCAGTATCAAATCCACCAAGCGTGTCCAAAATTTTTTTACGAACCATCATAAAAGCACCGGCCAGTACTTCTACCTGATGGTTTTGTAGTGGAGAAAGATGTCCGAGTGCATACCGATTGAATATACCGGAAGAAGGAAAAATACGTGCCAATCCAATAAGCTTAAAAAATGCGGTTGAAAGTGAAGGCAAAGCTCTTTTGCTTTCCGGTAAAAATTCCCCCAACCCATTGATCATCCGAATACCTATTGCCCCGGTTTGTTCATGCGTAGCAAAATGCTGCAAACAGGTTGACAAAGCAAAAGGAGTTAGCAGCGTATCGGGATTCAAAAAAAGGACAAATGATCCTGAAGCTTTTTGCAATGCCAGATTATTGGCTTTGGCAAAACCCAGATTGATATTCGATCTGATAAACTGTACTTTCGGAAACAAGGGTTGTAAAATGGGAATACAGTTATCGGAAGAACCATTATCCACTACAATGATCTCTGTATCGATATTCTGGGACGACATCAATATAGTACGTATACACTGCTCCAAAAAAGCACGCACATTGTAATTAACTATGATGATACTGAGTGTCAAATGATGGTTTTCAATATGCAATAATACTCAGAAGCACTGTATTCAATCTCGTTACTTGTGTCTTGTTTCTTGTCCCTTAACCGCAGGTTCGTTATTTTTGCCCTATGTTGAAACAAACACTTATCAAAGCAACCGAGGCAGGAGCCGCACAATTACAACACTTTTTCAACGGACAATTTACGATCAGCAATAAGGAAGGGGTCAATAATCTGGTTACAGAAGCAGATCATGCTGCTGAAAAAGCCATTTTTGAGGTGATCCGACAAGACTTTCCTGATCATTTTATTCTGAGTGAAGAAACAGGAGAAATTATTCAAGACTCTTCTTATAAATGGATCATTGATCCGATTGATGGTACTGTAAATTTCGCAAACGGCATTCCCATTTGTTGTGTGAGTATTGGTATTGAACAAGATGGTGAAATGATACTCGGTGCTGTGTATAATCCATTCATCAATGAATTTTACTTCGCTCAAAAAGGATTTGGTGCCACATTGAATGATAAAAAAATTCAGGTGAGTGATAAAACGGAAGTCATTAAAAGTTGTTTGGTGACAGGGTTTCCTTATACTTATTTAGATATGGAAAACGGTCCGCTACAAGTATTTGAAAAGCTGATCCGAAAAGGCGTTCCGGTTAGAAGATTGGGTAGTGCTGCTATTGACTTGTGTTGGGTTGCTGCCGGACGTTTTGATGGTTTTTATGAACATAAATTACAAGCCTGGGATAGTGCAGCCGGATTTTTAATGGTAGAAGAAGCAGGAGGTAAAGTGACCGACTTTAAAGGGAATCATTACTCACCCTACCAGCCACATATCATAGCCACCAACGGCAAAATACATGACGAACTGGTAGCGATTGTAAATGGGCGTCAGGTTGGCAATTAAGAATATCGAATATTGAATTTCGATATTCGATATTCGACATTCATTATTCATCATTTATACCTAATTATGAGTGAAACAAGAACAGAAATAGCGAGTTTGGGTGAATTTGGATTGATCGAACACCTCACCAAGAATTTTGAAACGCATAATGCGTCAACTATTTTGGGTGTAGGTGATGATGCAGCTGTGATCGATCATTTCGGTAAACAAACAGTGATTACCACCGATTTATTACTGGAGGGTATTCATTTTGATTTGATGTATACGCCATTGAAGCATCTGGGTTACAAAGCAGTGATGGTGAACCTGAGTGATATCTATGCGATGAATGCAACGCCAACACAAATCACCGTGAGCATTGGTATCAGTAATCGTTTTAGTTTGGAAGCAGTTACTGAATTTTATGAAGGCGTTCACTTTGCTTGTGAAAAACATAAAGTAGACCTCATTGGTGGCGACACTTCTTCCTCTACAAAAGGATTTGTTATATCAGTCACTGCTATTGGAGAAGTGGCACCAGAAAAATTTGTAAAAAGAAGTACTGCCTCAAAAGGCGATTTGATTTGCGTGAGTGGCGATTTGGGAGGCGCTTATCTGGGACTTACACTGATGGAGAGAGAGAAGAAGATTTATCTTGAAAATCCAAAAATTCAACCTGATCTAGAGAATGAAAGTTATATAGTAGGGCGATTATTAAAACCGGAAGCTCGAAAAGAGATCGTTGATTTTTTTGAACAAAATAATATCGTTCCTACTGCTATGATGGATGTAAGCGATGGCATCAGCAGCGAAATTTTACATATCTGTAAACAAAGCGCATTGGGTTGTCGTATTTATGAAGAAAAGCTACCTATTGCAGAAGATAGCAGAAAAGCTGCTTTTAAATTTGGTTTAGATCCTACTGTTTGTGCATTGAATGGCGGAGAAGATTATGAGCTCATCTTTACACTGAAACAAGAGGACTATGATAAAATTACACTCAATGAAGACATGAGTGTAATTGGTTACATGGCTGAACTCGAGGAGGGTTGTAAGCTATTGACCAAAGGAGGAAACAGTTTTGATATTACTGCACAGGGATGGAATGCTTTTCAGCAGTAGAAACTTATGAATTTTATCCGAAGATCGATACCCGTTGTTTTTATGCTGATTGTTTCAGCATCAGCACCTGCGCAAAACTTTTTTCCTCCACTTCCTAAAATGGCAGCGGCAGATTTAAAGGAAGATATTCGGATTCTTAAAAAAGTGCTGGAAGCAAATCACCCAAGTTTATATTGGTACACATCTAAAGACAGTATCGATTATTATTTTGAAACAACCATTGCAGGTATTACCGATTCACTGAATGAAGTAGACTATAAAAACCGATTATCTAAACTCATTGCAACCATTCGTTGTGGACATACTACTGTTCGATTTTCAAAAGCATATGGTAAAATTGCCAATCGCTACCGCTTTCCTCAATTTCCATTGGCATTAAAGGCTTGGGATGATAGCTTGGTAGTATTGGGTAGTGCTTATAATAATGATTCAATTTTCAAAAGCGGAACCATTGTAACAGCTATCAATGGAAGATCACCTGTAGAGATTTTAGATACCCTTTACCAATATATCAGTACAGATGGGTATATCACCAATCATAAAAGTCAGGTCATCAGTGGTAATTTTCCCGGTTGGTATAAAACCATTTGGGGTGATGGCGATTCGATATATGTTATCAAATACATAGATTCACTTGGACAAGAGAAAGAAGCCAGTATCAAAGCATATCGTCCAATAAAAGACTCCACAAAAAAACAAATACGCGAAATAACACCCACATTAACACGCAGAGAATTGAGAAAACTCCGGTTGTTAAATAAGCGTTCGATGGTGATTGATACTTTACATAGTACTGCTTTTATTCGTTTAACCACTTTTTCAGGAGGAAGACTCAAAACGTTTTTCAGGCGAAGTTTCAAAACCTTGAATCGTCTTTCCATTGCAAACCTCGTGATAGACTTAAGGGAAAACGGTGGTGGTAATGTTGGCAATAGTATTGATTTAACCAGATACCTCATCAACAAACCTTTTAAAGTAGGCGATAGTGTTGTCGCATTCAGTAGACGAATGCAATATAGTCGATATATCAAGCCATCATTTATCTATTGGTTAGCGATGAATTTTGGCGGAAAGAAAATGCAAGATGGAAAAATTCATTACCGCAGGTATGAACAACATCAGTATAAACCGGCTACAAAACATCACTATGACGGCAAACTGTATTTGATACAAGGTGGTTATACTTTTTCTGCAGCTACCATGTTCATATCGCATTTACAAGGACAATCGAATGTAAAAGTATTGGGAGAAGAAAGTGGTGGTGGATATTATGGTAATTCAGCCATGCATATTCCCAAGATCACATTACCCCATTCCGGACTCATAGTGAGTTTGCCTTTGTATCGTTTGGTGATCGACAAAAATAGACCTAAAGGAAGAGGCATCATGCCGGATACATTTATCAAACCCTCTTCAAAAGCTATTCGTGAAGGATATGATATTAAGTTGCGTGAAGTGAGGAGGATGATAGACAATAGTCGATAGTTCATAGCAAATGGCTTATAGTCCATAGTAAAAGGAAGAGGCAGTATCAGACTTTTGATACTGCCTCTTCCTTTTTAACCATTTGCCATGAGCCATTTGCTATGAACCATAGACTATGGACCATCAACTACCTCAATTACATCCAACGTTTCACTAAGCCCTGTCAATGCGGTATTATATCCTTTTTCAATTCTTCCACTTCTGTGTGCTAAGCCCATTACTTGTGCAGGATAGAGGCTGGCCATTCGGAAAGCTTCTTCCAGTTGAATATTGGCTTTATGTACCAGATTTTGTACACACTTCACCATGTTCAAAGCAGACCCACTTAATACACCATCCGATTCATAATAATCGCCTTTGAGTGCATGTGGGTAGGGTCCGGTGGTCGTATTGGTAACAGCATCCGTAATAGCGAATAATCTTTCCTTCATTTGTTTTTTGGCAATACGAATGGCAGCAAAGTCAACATGATAACCATCGGGTACCACACTGCACATCACTGTTTCATGGTCTAAAATAGCACCTGCCAATCCCGGCTCACGGTGATGTAAAGGACTCATGGCATTGAATAAATGAGTTGCCGCACCTATTCCGTTTTTAAATGCCAACATACTTTCTTCATAAGTAGCGTTGCTGTGTCCGGCAGAGATCACGATACCATAAGAACGAATCATGGATAATACTTCCTGACTACAAACCTCCGGCGCAAGTGTGATCATGGTGATAACACCTTTGCCATATTCCAGTAGTTCACGTGCTTGCTCCAATGTAGGGGCGTGGATGTATTGCTCCTGATGTGCTCCTCTCTTCAGCGGATTGATCCAAGGGCCTTCAACATGCAAACCAATACAGCCTTTACCACCCATTTGTTTGTAAGCACGAACGGCATCAATACATTTTTTGAATACCTCGTAACTATTAGTGGCAACGGTGGGTTGAAAATAAGCAGCACCCCCTTTTTTACAATACTCGTATAGACGTTCCAATGAAGTTACTTCGGGATACACAGCAAGTAAACGATCATAAGCCCCGTAAATCTGAATATCCATAAATGCCGGCGCCATCAATGAGAACTGTGCGGTGTATGGCTCATGAATAGCAGTAGCAGGAAGAATATCAATAATAGCACCACGTTCCGTAACAACTACATATTGATTCAGCCATTTGCTTCCTGTAAATAATCGGTTTGCATAATAAGTATTACGTTCTGCCATGGTCTAGTCTTGAGTGATGTGAAAATCATCTGCATCTTTCCAAAAAGGAAATTTATTTCTTATTTCAATCAATGTGGTTTTTTCAAGTATGATGGTAAAAATATCTTCCTCATGTTCTTTGTGATACAATACCTCACCGAGTGGATCAACGACCATGCTGTTGCCACTATGATAAATACCATTGCCATCTTCACCTACACGATTCACACCAATTACATAAGCTTGGTTTTCGATGGCACGCGCGGTAAGTAATGTTTTCCAGGCATGGTTTCTTCTTTCAGGCCAATTGGCTACATATAAAAGCAGATCATACTCCGGCTCATCATCCGATTGTTGTCTGGCCCAAACCGGAAAACGTAGATCGTAACAGATCTGTAAATTGATTTTCCATCCTTTTACTTGCGCAATGAGTCTTTTATGTCCGTTGGAATAATGTTGATCTTCTCCGGCAAAAGCAAATCGATGACGCTTATCATAATGACCAATCGTACCATTGGGTAATACCCACAATAGCCGATTAAAAAACTGATTATTTTCTTGAATAATAACACTTCCTGTCAGAATAATTTTTTTTTCAGCTGCCATCTTTTTCATCCATTCAATAGTAGGTCCATCCATGGTTTCCGCGAAGGCGGGTGGATTCATACTGAATCCCGTACTGAACATTTCAGGCAATACAACGATCTCTGTTTTTTGTGAAATGCTGTTGATCTTTTCTTCCAGCATCAATAAGTTGGCAGTTTTGTTTTCCCAAAAAAGCTTGGTTTGTATCAAAGAGATATGAAGTGATGACATGTATGCAAGTTAACTAGAAACTGCTGTTTTAAAACATGCGATAACCAATTTGAAGAGAACCATAAACCTGAGAACGTGTTTGTCTGTCAGTTTCTTTTGATTGATAGATCAATTCAATTTTGGTACTGATTCTTTCCTTAGCGTATGCTATGCCATATCGCTGTTCCAATACAAAAGGTTTGGGGTCTGCGAGCACAGCGCCAGTACCTTTGTGTAATAGTCCGCCTTGTAAAGTAGCATTGTATGTCTGGTAAGTAATAGATGGATAGGCGTATAGAAAAATTTCTGTTTTCTTTTGAGGTACAGACCTTCCATTATGCACTCTTGTATTAAAAAATATGCTGCTATTATTTTTTTCAAAACTTCCTGCTAATAAAACCGCACCTATTTTAGTATTGGTGAATGTGGTACCCAGATTCGCTTGTGTAATGGGTACAATCTTGAATATATCATTAAAGGAAAGAGCAGTAAAAGCATAAGAGACACCTGCATCTAGTCCAATAGCGTTTCTTACTTGATACTCCCATCCTTTAAAGCGCAGAAACCCCAACAGTTTATGATATTCATTCTGTAGTTTTTCTGCAAGCGAGGCACTACCAATTACTCCCAAAGTACCATACCACTGTAATATTGCGTCGTTGGCGCTGGCAATAGTTTGACTATACCGGGCATATAAATAACCACAATAAGGACGGTCAATATCGGCAATGGTTTCTTTTTTAGACAAGGGCGTAAAAATCATCTGCCCGATTTCCCACGCATGTACTTTTTTACGAACAGTTGCAGTATCGGCGAAACGATACTGTACAAAAAAACCATTGGTATAATAAGCGTCTTTTTTTTTTAGTAAAAAGGCATCATTTTCAGTTGTAAATGAAAGTTCCTTGCGCAAGAATCTTTTTTCCTGTGCATGCGTAAGGCAGGATAAGACAAGCCATATAAACAGAAACAAAAAGCGCATATAGTGTTTTCAAGAGAGAGGATGCTACTAAGATAAAATTAATCTTTTGCAGAACGACGAATATGTTGAATTGTTTCCTGAACCAAGGTTGGCTCATATCCTTTATTCATTAAGTATTGAGAAGTCTTTGCTTGTCGGTTTAAATATTGTTCATGTTTCAATAATTTCCATTTAGCTTCAGCCAACTTCATTAAAATTGCCTTATAATTTTCCTCATCAATTTCTTTTAAGGCAGATTTAATATTGACCGAACTCACTCTTTTTTGCTTCAAAGCATAGACGATTTTGACGCGACCCCATTTTTTTATTCTGAAATGTCCACCCGCAAATTGTGCAGCAAAACGAGCTTCATTTAGGTAATCTTCCTCTATGAGTCTGCTAATAAGGGTCTCCACATCGGTTTTGGAGAGCCCAAAGCCAAATAGTTTTTCTTTGGTTTCAAAGTGACATCTTTCCTGATAGGCACAAAAATGTTTGATCTTTTGCCATGCCTGTTCTGGAGTTAGTCTTTTCGAAAACATGAGAGCTGATTAAATTACTGTTTTATTAATTATATTTGTTATTGTATGGAAACGTTTTCGGAAATACATCCCAAATGAGTCAGATACAACATACCGTTTGTTTGATAGATGATGATAAGATCTATCAGTTCACCGCCAAGAAAATGCTGGAGGCGACGGGTATGACCAAAGATATCCGCTCTTTTTATGATGGCAGCGAAGCCATCGCTTTTTTCTCCGGGGAGAACAGCAAAGATCCCGCGAATTTACCGGATGTTATTTTTCTGGATATCAATATGCCCATCATGAATGGTTGGGAGTTCCTCGAAGAATATGAAAAGATCCGCAACCAGTTTCCCAAATCCATGGCTTTATATGTGGTAAGCTCTTCTGTTGATGATGCGGATATCCGACGCTCTCGACAATACAACTCAGTGACAGATTATATTGTGAAGCCCATTACGCGCGTGCGTTATCAGGAATTGTTAGAAGGTATCGGCTCTGTTTCCTGATCCAATCCACAACTCATTCACAATCTATTTTTCTTGTCCGGATAACCCCTGAATTTTGGTTACGGAATGTTAACATTTTGCCTTAGGTTTGTTGCGTATCTAAATTCAGCAGAATGAAATTTATCGTTTCTTCCTCCTCTCTTTTGAAACACCTGCAACAGATCAGCGGTGTTATTAATGCCAATACTGTATTACCCATTCTGGAAGATTTCCTATTTGAAATTCAGGATAAGAAATTGAGTGTTGTAGCAACCGATCTGGAAACCGTCATGCGTGTTCAAATGGATGTAGAAAGTAAGGCCAATGGAAAGGTTTGTATTCCCGCTAAAATCCTCATGGATTCGTTAAAAAACATTGCAGATCAACCACTTACATTCAATATTGACAAGAATTTTGCGGTGGAAATCACCAGCGATAATGGTAAATATAAAGTCATGGGCGAAAATCCGGATAATTTCCCCAAAGAACCTGCAGCAGACGATACCACAGGTTTTGATATGACCAGTAGCGGATTGCTGACCGCCATCAATAAAACCTTATTTGCGGTAAGTAATGATGATCTCAGACCTGCTATGACAGGTGTTTTCTTTGAACTTTCTAAAGATGGGGTTCAATTTGTGGCTACCGATGCACATCGTCTGGTAAGATATAAGCGTACAGATGCACATGCTTCTAAAACAGATTCATTCATTGTTCCAAAAAAACCGTTGAACCTGTTAAAGAACGCTTTGCCGGATAACGATGATGCTATCACTGTGAGTTATAACAGCAATCATCTTTTTGTGAATCATGGATCTACTCAAATGATCTGTCGATTGATTGATGCGCGTTTCCCTGATTATAAAGTGGTGATCCCTGCCGATAATCCATACAAACTGATCGTCAATAAAGCGGATTTCCAAAATGCTTTACGCCGAGTAAATGTATTCAGTAACAAAAGCACCAATCAAGTAGCATTGAGTATTACAGGAAGTGAGTTACAATTGGCCGCTCAGGATATCGACTTTAGTTTTGAAGGAAATGAACGTATGAGCTGTCAATACGATGGCGAAGACCTTCAAATCGCATTCAATGCCAAATTCCTGATTGAAATGCTAAGTGCTGCAGATACGGAAGATGTAAAGATGGAATTGTCAACCCCTACCAAAGCAGGGTTGATTAAACCTACAGAACAAGCAGAAGGGGAAGATCTGCTAATGCTGGTAATGCCGTTGATGTTAAACAACTAATCATTTCTAAAGATATGTTTGAGAGGCTGTATCAAAAGTCCGATACAGCCTCTTTTTATTCGGGTACCTGATGGAGAAAGTTTTCATTTAGGCGATTCTCAAAGCCTTCTTTTTACTTTTGAGACTTCCTCTTTTTTATACAAGCAAACGCGTACTGCTGATTAATTTGTACATTAGTGAGTATACAATTGTTAACCATGCTTGAGAACATCATTCAATATTTTGATACCATTCCCAGTTTGCACCGTGCATTGATTCTTGCCGGAGGGATCACTTTTTTTTGGTTGATAGAGGGCGTGATTCCACTTTTTGGTTTTCGGTACAATAAATGGAAACACGCGTCCATTAATATCTTTTTTACCATCACTACCATTGTCATCAATTTTGCTTTTGCTTTGGTGATTGTCAAATCCAGCGACTGGGCTGTTGCTCATCAATTTGGATTGCTTCAACTGGTAGAAATGCCTGTATGGGTATTCATGATAGGGGGGTTATTGTTATTGGATTTGATTGGTGCCTGGTTCATTCATTTTATTGAGCATAAGTTCAAATGGATGTGGAAATTCCATATGGTACATCATGCAGATACCCATGTAGACACTACTACCGCCAATCGTCATCATCCGGGAGAAAGTGTGTTTCGTGCGGTGTTCACAACCATTGGTGTATTGGTTTGTGGTGCACCCATGTGGCTGGTGATGATGTACCAAAGTCTGAGTGCAGTATTATCGCAATTTAATCACGCCAATATTCGATTGCCTTTATGGTTAGACAAAGCCATCAGTTGGGTCATTGTTTCTCCGGATATGCATAAAGTGCATCATCATTATGTACGTCCGCAAACGGATTCTAATTATGGCAATATTTTTTCGATCTGGGACAGACTCTTTGGCACTTTTAACTATACACCCGTTGAACAGTTGCGCTATGGATTGGATGTTCTGGACGATCGTACAGATGAAGATCTTTCCTATCAATTGAAAATACCTTTTGACCGATCTGTAAAGACCGATTACTAAACCTAAGAAAAGCTCATCTTTGCTGAAAATAGTTTCATGAAGATCGCAGCGTTTATTCCTGCCCGATATGCCGCTACTCGCTTTCCTGCAAAACTCATGCAGGTGTTGGGGAACAAGCCGGTAATCAGACATACTTATGATAATACTTCGGCAACAAGGTTGTTTAACGAAGTATATGTGGTAACAGATAGCGATATTATTTATCAGGAAATAGTCTCCAATGGCGGTAAGGCCATCATGAGTAAAAAGCCGCATGAGAGCGGTAGCGACAGAATTGCAGAAGCTGTGGTAGACATGGATATTGACATTGTTGTAAATGTGCAGGGGGATGAACCCTTTGTTCAAAAAGCGCCCTTGGAAAAATTATTGCATGTTTTTGAAGGGGAATCAGGGAAATCTGTACAGGTAGCTTCACTGATGCAAGTGTTGAAAGACCAAACATTCATTCAAGATCCTAATTATGTAAAAGTGGTGGTGGATAGAAACAATAATGCCCTATTATTCTCAAGAAGTGTGATTCCTTATCCAAGAAGTACGGAGGCAGCCATTACTTATTATGAACATATTGGTGTGTATGCATTTCGGAAAGAAGCACTGATCAATTTTACCAACTGGCCAATGACGCCATTGGAAGCCGCTGAGAAAATTGAGTGCTTACGTTATCTGGAATATGGCATACCCATTAAGATGGTGGTGACCGGATACATGGGGGTTGAGATTGATACACCTGAAGATTTAATAAGAGCCGAGCAATACCTGCATCAACAATAAGGTATTTTTAATACTGTGCCGGTCAGATGGATGCTGTTCCCAAAGGGCAAAACTTTATCTTTACAATACCCCCAAGATCATTTTACGAACAATGTAAGCATGAGCAAGAATAACAAAAACAGATCGGTAGTAATGCATGGAAGGGTTCGATGGTTATTCTTTTTTGCAGTACTTACATTGATCAGTTTTGCTATTGTGCTCTACCTCATCAAAAAAGACCTTGATAAAACCAGGACCTCAGTTGACTTTACTTATTCTGTTCTAAAAGATATTGCTGAATTAAAAAGCTCGTTGGGACAAGCTGAGTCAGCTACAAGAAGCTTGTTGATTACGAATGATAAAAACTGGCAACCCGTTATCGAGCAGCTCCATGAGAAGACAAATACTTTATTTGCGCAAATAGTTTCTAAAACTAAAAATGACACAGCTTTCTCTTCTTCATCATTAAGCACATTAGAAGAGCTTGTCAAGAATAAAGAGCGCTTCCAAAAAGCGGTACTTACTGATAGCGCGACAAAAGAACTTATTAAAAAAAGGCTCTCCTCGACGGGTGAAGGACCACAACAGTCTCAGGCTATATTTAATATTCTTAATAGATTAACGGTATGTGGTGAAGTTGTTCTTGGTGAAAGATTACAAGCAAATGCACAAAATTATTCAAACAGTATCTATGCGGCTATGATTGGTGCCGTCATTGCGTTTATTATTGTATTGTCATTGATTGTGCAACTCAATAGAGATATCTCCCGTAGAAAAAAAGCCGAAGAAATTGTTGGCTACAGTGATGAACGTTACAAGAATCTTATTGAGAATGCCGGTATGGTGATGTATACTACAGACATTAATGGCATTATCACATTTGCAAATCAACAAGTAGGCGATCTGACGGGATATTCAGTGGAAGAACTCATCGGGAAAGATTTTTCTTTTCTATTGCATCCTTCCTGGATGCAACAAGTGTTCAATCATTATACACAACAGTTTCAAAGTAAAATAGCGTCTACTTCACTAGAGTTTGTGATCAGAACAAAAGCTGGTAATCAAAAATGGGTAGAACAGACATCTCAACTCATTTTTAAAGATGAAATGATACAAGGCTTTCAGTGTATGGTGAGAGATATTACAGAGAAAAAGAAAATTGAGTTAGAACTCAAAGAATCGGAACAGCGAAGAAAAGAAAACCAACTAAGACTGGAAGCGATATTAGAGAATACCACTTCCCTCATTTTTATCAAAGGCTTAGATGGAAAATATATCAATATCAACAAACGATTTAAAGATGTAATAGGTGTTACGGATGAGATGGTAATCGGCAAAACAGATTATGATTTCAGTGAGAAAGAAACAGGCGATCATTACAAACGTCTGGATGAAGAAGTCATCAGTACCCGTAAGCCGGTAGAAAGTGAAGAGTGGATCTTTGGTCCGGAAGGAAGAAAAAACCTATTGGTGATCAAGTTTCCGCTGCTAGATCATAGGAAAAAAATATTCGGTATTGGTGGTATTGCTACAGATATTACAGATAGGGTTTTATACCAGCAGAAACTCATAGAAGCAAGAAAAAATGCAGAAGAGGCCAAACAGTTGCAAGAACAGTTTCTGGCGAATATGAGTCATGAGATTCGAACGCCGATGAATGGTATTCAAGGTATGACGAATTTGCTTTTGCAGACAGAACTCAATGGTCAGCAAAAGGAATTCACGTCTATAATCAAAAGATCGGTGAACAATCTGTTGGTTATCGTGAATGATATTCTTGATTTTTCCAAGATCAAAGCCGGGAAAATTACATTGGATAAAGTTCCATTTCAAATTCGAGATGTGCTGAGTCAGGTCAAATCTCAATTTGACCATGAAGTAGCACAAAAAGAATTGAAACTCATTTTTGATCATGATATAGGGCTACCGGAAACTGTAATTGGTGACCCCTATCGTTTGAACCAGGTGTTGGTGAACATCATTGGTAATGCCGTGAAGTTTACAGTTAGTGGAGAAGTACGCATAAAGACAGAAGTAACTCAACAGAATGGCAATAAAGCCACCCTTCGATTCACTATATCTGATACCGGAATAGGTGTGCCGGATGAAAAGGTAAGCATCATTTTTGAGCCATTTATGCAGGCGGGTCCGGAGATTGCCAGAAATTATGGTGGTGCCGGATTGGGCTTATCCATTTGTAAAGGACTATTAGAGTTACAAGGAGGAACCATCCAATTTGCGAATAAGTCAGGTAGTGGTGCTGAATTCATTATCCAGGTTCCGTATGAAGTACAACAAGGTTCATCAGGAGAAAAAGATGAATCAAAGCTCTTAAAAGATAAATACTTTTTGGTGGTAGAAGACAATGAGGTGAACCAAAAACTGGTAAGTTATGTTTTGAAAAAAGTAGGTGGAACCGTAGACATAGCCAATAATGGCAGGGTAGCTATTGATCTTTTGGAACAAAAGAAGAACGAATATGATTTGATCATCATGGATCTTCAAATGCCGGTGATGGATGGATATGAAGCAACGGAATACATCAGGAAAACTTTACAATTACAAATTCCCATCATCGCTATGACGGCTACCGCATTAAAAGACGATCGTGAACGTTCAGTACAAGTGGGGATGAATGATTTCATGCTGAAACCCTTTGATTTTGATGATCTCTACAAAAGATTGATACGACTGCTCATCAAAGAGGAAATCGAACCTGATAACCATGATGCCATGAATAGCCAGAAACTATATGACCTCTCTTTACTCGAAGGTCTGGATGACAAAGACTCGCTATTGGATGTATTGAACTTATTCCTTGAAAATACGCCTGATCAAATGACCGAGCTTGCTGAACTTTCCAAAAAAGCAGAATGGGATGCCCTCTATCAGTTGGCGCATAAATTGAAAGGAGCGCTTGCTATGTTGCAAGCAACCCACATTTCTGAATTGTTAGGAAAAATAGAATCGAGTGCAAGAGAGCGAATAGACATTGATCAGATACCGGCTAAAGTAACAGAAGTCTGTACTCTATTTGATCAGATGAAAACCCAATTGATTGACGAAAAAGAGCAGATCAAGGGTCGATAACCCGAAATCTCGTATTTTTATCAAATACCTTAAAGTCTGAAAGACAAATATGAAAATCCTGGTTGCAGAAGATGAACCCATGTTATTGAAAACGATTGAGCTGAAGCTTAAGAAAGAGGGTTATGAGGTTATTGCTACAATTGATGGAAGAGAAGCGATCTCAAAGATCGAATCTGAACAACCTGATCTGGTTATTTCGGATATTATGATGCCTTATGCCTCGGGTTTAGAGTTAACGGCCATACTGAAAAAAGGAGAGAAGCAAATACCCATTATTATATTATCTGCTATGGAGCAGGAAAAAGTAGTAATGGAAGCTTTTGAATTAGGCGCCGATGATTATATCACCAAGCCATTTAGTTTGAACGAACTTTCTATTCGTGTAAAAAGACTCATGACACGATTAGGAAAATCCTAATGATTAATATTATTGTATGTCTTTTATTGTGAACATAAACCGAATTCTTTTTGTGGTCTTAGCCATTTCGGTATCTCCTGTTGTTGCTCAAATAGATACCAGCAGTTCAGATGGATTGTTAAAAGCTGCACGTAAAACCGCATTCGATGAAGATAATTATCCGCAGGCTAAAACCTATTTGTATAAAGCCATAGAAAAAAGCCCTAATTATGCTGATCTGCGTGTTTTTTTAGGAAGAATCTATACCTGGACAAAAAACTATGATAGCGCGAGGATTTGTTTTGAAGAAGTATTGAAACAAAATCCGGGTTATGAAGATGCATGCATGGCTTATGCAGACATGACATTTTGGAATGATGAGGATGAAAAATCATTAACCATTTGTGAAGAAGGTATTAAGTACAATCCAAAGTCAGAAGGATTGTATCTAAAGAAAGCACGGGTGTTGAATTCCATGAGACGATTCATTGAGGCAGATAAAGCCATTCAGATGGTCATATCACTGAATAAAAATAATACGGAAGCTAGAGCATTGGCCAATCGTATCAGAGAAAATGCAGTGAAAAACAGAATTGGGGTAAGTTATGATTTTGTAACCTTCGATAAACAGTTTAATGATCCATGGCATCTGGTGAGTGTAGACTATGGCAGAAATACCGGTATCGGTTCTATCATCGGAAGATTCAATTATGCCAATCGTTTTGCGTCAAATGGATATCAATATGAATTAGAAGCCTATCCGCGTATTTCCAATACTTTCTATAGTTATGTCGGGTTGGCCTATTCTGATAATGTTGGTGTTTTCCCCCGTTGGCGAGGTGGATTTTCTTTATATGCCAATCTTCCTAAAAGCTATGAAGCAGAATTAGGCGTACGTTATCTAAAATTTTCAGGAGATCCTACTTATGTGTATACCGGATATATTGGTAAATACTATAAGAGTTGGCTCTTTGGTGCAAGAGCCTATATAACACCTAGTACTTTTACTAGTACTGTTTCTTCATCTTATAATTTATCTGCTCGTTACTATTATGCCAGTGCTGATGATATGTTAGGCTTCAATATCGGTTATGGTGTTTCCCCCGACGATAGACTCAATGTAATTCAGTTAAATGGGGTACAGCAACTAACCTCTTATAAAGCAGGGTTTATATTCAGAAAAAAGTTTGCCAAATTTAATGTACTCACGATTGATGGTAGCTGGTTGAACCAAGAGTACCTACCAAAAACAATCGGTAATCAATATCAATTCAGTATTGGATGTCTGAGAAGGTTTTAAATAAAAAATCCCCTATTAAAAGTTCTTGGCGAGGATTACTCGCTATTGTGATATTCCTATTGCCTTTCTGGATGTTGGTAGTTTGGTTTTTTCTGCCCGGTAGAAAATTGCTGATTGCTATTGTTGATAAAACAGTTGTGGAATATCCAGGACAAGAACACCTCTCTTTGCATTGGATATTGAATCAAGAAAAATTTTTGAAAAATAATACCGATCGCTACGAGCCCAATGAAGATTATTTTGGCTTTTTCCCATTAGAAGATGAAAAATATAAGCTAAAAGGATTGGAGCGATTCGATTCTACTCAGCTAGAGAAGTTGAGTGTAGATGCTGATGCAGCTTATATTACAGATGCCTATGGTGTTTTTCGGAATGAATGGTTTAAGCAAGGTAATATACAAGACAGATCCGGTATCGTATATGGCGGCATGAGTAAACAGGATCTCTATTTTTTGGAATTAATGAAACAAAAAAGAAAACTCATTATCACCGAGTTTAACTCTATTGGTTCTCCAACAGATCCCGCCATCAGAAATAAGTTTGAACAAACTTTTGGTATTCACTGGTCAGGTTGGATTGGTCGATATTTTGAATCTTTTGATACAACCATTAACAAGGAAATACCTAGCTGGCTCATCAAGAATTATAAAAGAACACATAATGATCAATGGCCTTTTAGAAAAGGTGGAGTAGCATTTATTAATGCAGACAATGATCTGGTAGTGATTCTGGAAAATGAAAAGCATCTAAAAAACGGACTACCCTATATTTACGCTTCTCAAGAAGGAGTGGATCATTATGGCATGCCAGAAAAAATGAAATACTCTTTTTGGTTCGATATCATCAATGTCAATCAAAATGTGAATCATGTAATCTCAGATTTCAGGATAGATGTGAATGAGGCCGGACAGGCGGAATTGGCACAATACAAGATACCTTCAACTTTTCCGGCGATCACTACACATATGAATTCCGATTATCGGTTCTTTTATTTTTCAGCAGATTTCTGTGATAATCCTATTTCACTCTCTTCCTCTTATTTCAAAGGAGTGGCTTTGTTCAAATGGATGATGTATACAGAAAGAGAACCACTCGAGCGTAAAAGTTTCTTTTGGCGTTTATACCGTCCTCTAGTAACCACTATACTGAATGATTATCATGATAGTATCAAAAAAGATAAGAATTAATAGCGGGTATATTTCTGAATAAGGCTATCAGGAATTAGTTTCTTTTCTTGCATGAACTGAAGATTCTTTCTTTTGAATTGGTTGAAGGAAGATTTTAATTGAAACTTCTTATCATTTGTTGGATCCGGTTCTAAATCCATATTACCATTGATCTTAAATAGATCATCCCCATTGAGCATATATGAACCCCTAACATAGTCAATTAAGTCAGGCTTTGTTTGTTTTAGTGGAATAGAGTGATTGTTTCGGAATACTTTACCTGTATCAATACCTGTACCCAACCATGTATTTATATTCGGCATAGCCAAGCCATAATTGTATTTTAACCATGCAGTTAATGTTGGCGCAATATCAAAATGACTGGAAACAGCTGAAAATTTCTCTGCTTTATTGAGCATAGGAGAGTAAATGATCAAAGGAACATGGTAACGATCCAGCTTCGTACTCATAGGTATTTCAGGCATACGATGGTCGCCTGTTATGATGAATACTGTTCTTTTGAAATCTTTTCTTTTACTGTATTCATAGATAAACTGTCGAATCGCATGATCTACATATAGAATACTGGAGTACTGATTTTGGTATTTTCGATAATTTCTTTTTTGTACTTCAGCAAATTTTAATTCACTCATTCTTCTTTCAAAACGATTCAGGTATTCCTGCTGATTATTGATCAGGAATGGACTATGCGTTGCTACTGTTAAGATGATATTCAACTGTGATCGTAAGCTATCATCTTCAGATTTCGCCAATACGTGTTTAAAGAGGGATTCATCATCATAGCCCCAGCTAAAACCGGAGGAGGAAGCAGGAAGTTTTTGGTATTTGGATCCATTAAAGCTTCTTTCATCATAGATTTTTTCTACTCCCGTCTTTTTCAAAAACGCTTCCATATTATCGAAAGAAGCCTCTCCACCATAAAAGAATGAAGTTTGATAGCCATTGTATCTAAGCAAATTAGCAATCGACAAATGTGCTGGCATCTGATCGCCTAATTCATTGAATCCACTACTTCCAAAAGGAAGCGAGCCTAATAATGAAGGAAGTACTGTAAAGGTTCTTCCACCTGTACTTAGGAAATTCTCCCAGTATAAACTTTTATTTGAAAGCGAATCAAGGAAAGGTGTGAAACTACCTAAATATGCATTTTGATTACTAAAAGCCCTACCCAATCCTTCCACCAAGAGTATGACAATATTGGGAGGTATAGAGTCTTCCCGTGAAAAGAAACTGCCCAACACATTTTTAGTACTATCTGATTTATGTAGAAATGGATAATTCTTGGTATCAATTTCCGTATCAGCAAGTATATTGTCTGACTGATAATCGTCACGATAAATATCTTCTTCCAGATCTTTCGGGAAAAATCGCTGGAAGCTGGATGAATAGAAATAATAAGATTTATTGAGAGATAAATTGTTACTGTATTCTCTTCCGGGTTGGAGTTCGGCAGTGACTGTATTCAAGTCTCTAATACCTGCAGTCACAATCATCAGAATAAAAAATACGGTAATACCATCATTTGCAAGCAATCTTTTTGGAAGCTTTATCAAAACAAAAATGGATAAAGTGATTGCGATAAATAAGCCCGTTATGGCAATCCATGATAATCCACCAGATGCACCCACTGTTTGTTGAATATCTGCCCATGAATAACTCCAGAGATCTGCGCCCAAGGGTACAAATGATTGTATAAAGTATTGCGACAATGCCAACTGAACTAATACAGCCAGTGAACCCAAAACAATAAAAGAGATATGTGCTACTTTTTTACTAAATACATAGATGAGTGTAAATGGAACAAAACACCAAATAGTTAACGAGGACATGAATGCAATATCTTTTGCTAAGCCATACAGAATTACTTGTTTGAAAAATTCAGGTTCTCCATGCTCTTTATAATCCAATCCAATTTCAACGCCTCTGGCTATGATGAATAAAAGCAATAATGCAAGTATGTGCCCCAAATAATAACGGAACGACTGGAATAATACATCCGGTATCTGATTCAAAATAGGAGCTACAATTCTTCTGTACCAAGAAATTTTTACAGTAGCTTCTTCCGTAACCACAGGTATTGGTTCAGGCACTACTTCTACAACAGGTACGGCATCAATAACCGGTACTTCTTCTTCTACAACTGTAATGGGCTGTGGTGTATCAGCTGTTTTCTTTGCAAATCCTTGTCGGGTCATTTCACCCCAACTCTTCTTTTTTCTGATATAGTCAATATATCCTTTTATAGCGCTCCACACAACAAATGGGTGAAAGTAAAAAGGTTCTGTCAATGCAGTTAAAAATAAAATCAGAACATCAACTCTTCGTTTGTATTGATGATAAGTAATCACTTCCATGAGGATGGCGAAGGCAGAATACAGGTATCCAAATGAAACAATGAATAGTAAATAGGCAAAGAAGAAACCCCAGTCGAGCATGCCAAAAGCTGCAAATAAAAAGAAGCACACAAAACCAAAGAATTCAATAACCGGAGCGCACATTTCAAAGAAAAACCAATAGGGGTAACTCAGCATCCCCAGCAATCCATATTTCGGATTGAAAAACATTTTCTTGTGAAACTTCAATGTTTCAATCGTTCCTCTGGTCCATCGATTACGTTGTCTGCCTAAAATATCAAAAGAACTGGGTGCTTCTGTCCAACAAAGCGGATCGGGAATATACGTTACACGGTATTTTTCATTGCGCTCTTCCATATAACGACGCATACGCACCACCAATTCCATATCTTCTCCAACCGTATTATGATCATAGCCACCGCATTTGATGGCAATTTCCTTATCAAAAGCACCGAATGCTCCGGAGATCAACATCAATCCATTCAATCGGCTCCAGGCCATTCTTCCTAAAATAAATGCACGGATATATTCGAGTATCTGCATTCTTGGCAAATAATCTTCCGCCAATTTTACCTTTACCAAACGACCATCTTCAACAATACAAGAGTTGGCAATACGAACAACACCACCGGAAGCAATAACGCGTTCATTAGTTTGTTCGAGGAACGGCTTTACCATTTTTAATAAAGCATCCTGCTCCAGAATACAATCCACATCTATGCAAACAAGGTATTTATTGGAAGAGATGTTAATACCCACGTTTAACGCGTCTGCCTTACCACCATTTACTTTATCTACCACCAATAGTTTATGATGAATAGGATTGCGGCTTTTATAAACACCCCTAACTTCTTTTGTTTGAATTTTATAATCAACGAAATAATCAATTTTCTCCAAATCGTAGGCTTGAATCATTTTTTGTAAACAATCATCTTTACTACCATCATTGATGACGATTACTTCGAGGTTTACATAATATATAGAGAGTAAGGACCTGATATTTTCTACAATGGTCATTCCCTCATTATAAGCCGGCGCAAGAATACTTACAGATGGAGCATGCGTAGATGAAGCAAGAATCCTATAATCTGTAAAACTATTTTTATGGATGTACTTTCTCGTTTCTCCTATTGAAAAAATAGCAATAGCGATATAGGATAATAATAGTAGTGTGGAATAAATAAATATTCCATACGTGAGTATATCAAAAACAATATTTAAAACTGTATCCCAGTTCATTTCACACTTTTTACATGTCTGAGTATTCTTTCAAACGGTTCAGGCTCTATTGCCGCTCTTTGTTCAACGACTTGCATACCATTTGTACAATTATTGACTAGTACAGCAGCAGCTTTTACTTTAATAATATTATCAGGGGCATCCAATAATCTGATCATAAAGTCTTTTTGGTCGTCGGTAGCCATATTCAGAAGACTATTGAGAATATGTGCTTGGTTCTCAAAATCTTCTTTTGCAAAATAGCCTACTAGCATAAAGGGTGTTTTCTCATCTGATAATACAATAAGGGTCTTGATCGCTTGGGTTCGAACAATTTTAGCTGGGTGTACGAGACAGTCTATCACATTGTTTTTAACAGCAAACTGCTGATATTCCGCAGCAAGCCTTAGTGCAAATACAACAACAGTATCGTTTTTGGATGCTAACCATTTGGGTATTCTATCAGATAAATCTTCTTTCTTTCCAAATAATTTTAGTTGTTCCAGCAATTTAATTTGTTGCCACAAAGTAAGCGGATAACTAATCACATCCAAAAAGCGAAGACCATTAAAACCCGTCAGATGAATGACTGCTATCTGTGCTTCTGAACGAACAAACTCATGTTTACTATTGGTTTCGCGATAAATTTTTGTCAACAGGTTTTTTTGATCCATTAAATACAATTCCTGAATACCCCTGGCTTGTATATACCATTTTCGCTTATTCTTCATTTTTAATAAAGAATCTTCCCGAAGTCCCAACTTGTTGTACAAGGCAACAATATTATCTGCAACGGAACCTGAAAAATTTTTTTTGCATTTGATCAACTCATCAATCGCTACCTGTCTGGCTTTAGGATCATTTAACATCCGGAAGAATTTTTTAGGGATCTCAATACCTTCAATCGTTTCCTCCAAAATGATATGACTGATCCATACTTCAATATTACTTTTGATACGTTCGGTGTGAAAGAAAAGCCTTTTTTTAGCAATCGTTTGTATATAGATCAATGCTACGACCAACAAAATACACACAGACATGATCTCCACACCTGCCATGAGATTTTCCGGATTCATGAATTTGAGAAAGTCCCTTCCAATAGATCCGGATAGGAATGTGAAGCAGAACGTAATAGTCCCAGTTAAAGTCATCGGGCAAATAATAATGATTGGCTCCCGCTAGGGAATATTTAAGACATTAATTTACGCAATCTGAACATAAAAGCTCTCAAAATTGCCGGTTTCTTATAAAACAGTCAATAACGAAATAGTTAGCTAATTATTACCTGAGGTATAAGGAGAATATGTTTTTTCAAAGTTATTCTGTAAAACCATCGAATGACTTTAATCAAATAAAATTTAGTTGAAATTTAAGCCGGCAGCCTTGTTTTGGCTAAGAGATCTTTAGGAAGTAAATCGTTCTGACTATGTTTGTACTATTATAGGGATTCAAAATTTTTGATATGAGCTTTCGCAATTTTAAAATGGTGGATTATGTTGTCTTTGGTAGAGGGGCTTTTAACCAGCTAGATGAGATACTGGCGCCTCGGAGAAAAGCAGATGCACCCATGATTTTTCTGGTCGATCATTTCTTTGAGGGTAAGCCATTGGTGAACAGAATACCCTTGCGTGGAAAAGACAAGATCATTTTTGCTGATGTTACCTACGAGCCTAAAACAACGCAGGTAGATGCTTTGGCGAATAGTTTAAAGGAAAGCTTTGGAACCGTTAGTGGTATCATAGGTATTGGTGGTGGTTCTACCATGGACCTGGCGAAAGCTGTATCGCTGATGATGAATAACCCCGGCTCTTCTGCCGATTACCAGGGATGGGATCTGGTGAAGTTTCCGGGAGTATATAAAGCGGGTATTCCTACCCTGAGTGGAACCGGAGCAGAAGTAAGTAGAACAACCGTACTTACCGGTCCTACAAGGAAATTGGGAATGAACAGCGATTTTACACCTTTTGATCAAATTGTATTGGATCCGGAATTGACTAAGTACGCACCCGTGAATCAACGTTTTTATACCGGAATGGATTGTTATATACACTGCATCGAAAGTTTGGAAGGTACTTACCTGAATGAATTCAGCAAAAGTTATGGCGAGAAAGCATTGGAGCTTTGTCAGAAAGTATTTGTAGCCAAAGATCATTGGGATGATGAGAGCGATGATCAACTGATGATGGCTTCCTATGCAGGTGGAATGAGTATTGCGTATTCTCAGGTGGGTGTTGCACATGCCGTGAGTTATGGACTCAGCTATTTACTCGGCACCAAACATGGAATTGGTAATTGTATTGTGATGAATCATCTGGAAGAATACTATCCGGCAGGGGTAAAAGAATTCAAATACATGGTTGAAAAAAATAAGATCGATATCCCTCAAGGGATCTGTAAAGGACTCACAGATGAACAGTTTGATACGATGATTAACGTTTCAATAGGTATGAAACCCTTGTGGGAGAATGCTTTGGGAAAAGACTGGGAGAAGATTATGACCCGAGAAAAATTAAGAGCTTTGTATGAGAAACTGTAACGGTTGGTTCTAGTTTGTTTTCTAAGACGCGAACATTAAACAGTATCTTTACAGGAATTCAATTAAATACAGACCAATTTGAAGTTTACAGATTTAGGACTTGATCAACGCATTTTAGACGGCATCGATGCCATGGGTTATGAAACTGCCACACCGGTTCAACAACAGGTGATGGTACCCATTTTAGAAGGAAAAGATATCATTGCTTCTGCACAAACCGGCACCGGAAAAACAGCTGCTTTTTTACTGCCACTAATACATCGCTTATTAACGGTTCCACATGATTCTCATGAGATCAATGCCATGATCATTGTTCCTACACGTGAACTGGCCATTCAAATTGCAGAAAGTCTGGAAGGGCTTTCTTACTTCACAGACGTAAGTTCTATTGCGGTATATGGCGGAAGTGGCGGTGATTCTTTTAATGCCGAGAAGAAAGCTTTGACACAGGGGGTAGATATTGTGGTTTGTACACCGGGAAGAATGATTGCACACCTGAACATGGGATATGTAAAGCTCAAAGGCTTGAAGTATTTGGTATTGGATGAAGCAGACAGAATGCTGGATATGGGATTCAATGATGATATCATGAAGATCATTTCTTTTCTGCCCAAAGAAAGACAGAACCTGCTTTTCTCAGCCACCATGCCGATGAAAATGAGAGAGCTGGCGAGAAAGATTTTACGTGAACCGGTAGAAATCAATATTGCCATTTCTAAACCACCGGAACAAATCGTTCAAAAAGCTTTTATTGTATACGAACCACAAAAGATTCCCATCATAAAAGATATGTTGGGTAGTAATAAGTTTCAAAATGTCATTGTTTTTTGTTCCAAGAAACAAAATGTAAAACAGCTGACAACAGAATTGAAGCGTGCCAAACTTTCTGCAGAAGAAATTCATTCTGATTTGGATCAAAACAAACGAGAGCAGGTGCTACAAGATTTTAGAAATAAGAAGCTAAACATATTGGTGGCTACGGATATTTTGAGTCGGGGAATTGATATAGAAGATATTGATCTCGTTATCAATTTTGATGTGCCCAATGATGGGGAGGATTATGTGCACCGTATCGGCAGAACAGCCCGTGCAGCCAGCAAAGGCACAGCTTTTACACTGGTAAGCGAAAAAGAGCAAAACAAATTTGCCGCCATTGAAACACTACTCGGTGAGCCGGTTTTAAAAGGAACAGTACCTGAAGAATTTGGCGCAACGCCTGCTTATCATCCTCGTGCACCCAGACAAGGCGGACAAAACAGAAGATCCAATGGAAACAGAAGATCGGGTCCACCAAGAGGCGGGAGACAAAGACAGTCATAAACTTTTATACCAAACATCATTTCATGAAATACCTGGTTTATATCCTGCCCTGTTGGCGGGATTAACGATTACCACGCAAGCGGGCGTGAATAGTCAGCTAAAAACAGCCGTGAACAATCAGTGGGTGGCGGCATTCATTTCTTTTGTGGTCGGAACCATTGCGCTGGCATTAATCATTCTTTTCACCAAACAAACATTGCCGAGTACCCAACAACTGCAACAAATAGAGTGGTATAAATTTTCCGGGGGCTTACTTGGGGCGTTCTTTGTAACTGTCATTATTTTTTCCGTTCAACAGATCGGTTCAGCCAATGTATTTGCGTTGGTGATAGCCGGACAACTATTATTTGCCCTTGTATTTGATCATTTCGGACTATTTGGATTTAAGCAAAGTCCCATTAACTGGGGTAAAATAATGGGTGTATTGATGTTGATTGGGGGTGCTTACCTGATTAATCGTAAGGGCTAGATTAAAATGCTCGGAATGAGCAATTTTCTAATTTGAATAGACGTTATAGTAAAAAATAACGTCTTATGGCCTCTTTCAGAAGCTTTGTAGGATCAGAGTTAATGTCTTTTAGACAGCATATTGCCGCACTCAGAAATATGCTTCCGCAGCATATTAAATTAAAGCCTGCTGAACGCAGAAGTATGTTCAAGTTGAATGATAAAAAGAAAGAGTTTGTAGAGAAGGCCGTTTTATCCATGCGAAAAAACCCGGCCACAGTTCCTTCTTATGTAGATGTGAATACTTGTAATAATTATATCCAGTTATACAAGCAATACAATGAGCTATTACATGAATTGGAAGAAGTAAAAACTAAAATGGAAGATGCGAAACTATTGTTGGGGAATGAAATTTTGAAGCAAACCAGGGCGTATTTCCATAATTCAAAAAATGCAGCATTATCGGGAAGTGAACAATTTGGTCAGATTTATAAAGACTTGAAACCACATTATGCGGTTGGAAGAAATAGCAGAAAAAAAGAAAAAGAAGCGTAATGATCTTTATACTGAAATTAAGAAGGGCGACAGATTCTGTCGCCCTTCTTGCTGTAAACCATTCTTGCTTGTTATTTAATAATGCTTTGGGTATTAATACAAATAATTTAATGCTGTTCTATCGTTAGCATTGAATGGACGGTTTACACCGCTGCCAATACAAGCTAACATCCATGAATTGGGATCGGGTCCGCTTGGAGTACCTGGAATCAGAATAGCGCCAACAGTTGAAGCACCTTCATTCACGGCAGATCCACCACAGCTATAAGCACGGTTCATATAATCTGTATGACGGAAACCAATACAGTGACCTAACTCATGTGCAAAAATGGTTGCTGCATAATTGATAAAAGTAGAAGAGGTGCCGGAGCCAATTGCTCTGGTATTCACTTTTACAGAGTTAAAAGGCTGTCCGCTAGAAGTTGGGAAACCTGCTGAAGCAAGATAACTACCACTTGCACGATCGAAAGTGATATTTGCTCCTGAACTTACTCTTTGAAGAGTGATTTGTAAATTTTCTGCATTAAATCGACGAACCACTTCATCCAAAACAGGACCATAAATAGCGGCATCAATTCTGCTGGTCAATGCAACAGTAATGGTTCTTGGTAAGCCAGTTACCAAATTGGTAGTTCGGTACTGCTCCACATCACCAACGCGAAGAATGGCTCCATTTAAAGAGCGTTTTAGTTCATTAGCAGGAATAAAAATATCTCCCTCAACAATATAACCGCCATCTTCTGCAATAATATTATCAGAAGAGAAGCCCAGTGCTTTTACACTGTTAATAACATCTTGTGTAACTTCTTTTTGGATTTCTTGCTCGGGAGCAACTGCTTTTTGACAGGAAACAGCTGTTATCAATAAAGCAATAACAGCTAAAGAAAGGCGCATGTTTTTTCTCATGTGTTTTAGTTTGGATTTTACAAATGGTTTACAGCATCATTGGATTTCAGACTGAATTTAAGCAATGTATGAATCAGACGAAAGCAAATTTGGGCAACGCCGTTGCAAAACCGCAAACTGATTCAGAAACACGAAAAAAATTGCAGTCCGTTCTTATTTTAGATACGTAGATAACTGAAAAAACGATTTACCTATCTTTAATATTCCAGTCTCCTATATACATGAGAAGTGTTTTGCTTTGTTTATCGTTACTGATTACTATGTCTGCTCGGACTCAATCTATGCACAGACAAATCATCCCGGATGTACTGAAAAGTTTTGTTGAACCACTTCAATCACATTCACTCAAAAAAGACTCAACAAAAAAAGTATTTGCATGCACCGGAAAACTACCTCCCCATACACAGGTTCTCAGAAAACTGGCAGATACCATTGCTATTGTACGGATACAGGATACTAAAACCCTTGCGTCTCTTTTACCTCAGGGAAAGTTGATGCCTGTGAATGATCTTTGGAAATTTCCTTCCGGGTTTGTGATGCCTTCAAGAACTGGCAGCGATCACTCACAACAAACATGGCTGATTGAAACCTTTGATACAACCATCGTAAAGCAATGGGTTGCATCAAGGGATTCGGTAACGGTGATGCGTGTATCCGGCAAATACATCCAAATCAAAACCTCATGGAAATGGATGGAAGATCATGTAATACAAGATCCCTCTATTGTATTCATTGCGCCCGTATCTAAACCAAGGCTAGAAAGAGAATTGACCGGATTTGATCTATCTACCAATAAAGGTAATCTTGCACATCGTATATGGCCATCGATCAATGGTAGTGGTCGTACTATTTCAATCAAAGAAAATAAATTAGATACAGCAGATATCGATTTTAAAGGACGCTATCTTTCTTCATCGCTGGCATCACCCAGAATGGAAACACATGCCACTACTATGGCAACTATAGCAGCAGGAGGAGGAAATACTTATTATACGGGGAAAGGGTTTGCTTATGGGGCTTCTATTGCTTCATCAGATTTTGCGAATCTACTTCCGGATCCATTATCTGACTTGATGCAGATGCGTGTGCGTGTTCAAAATCATTCTTACGGAACAGGTATCGAAAACTATTATGGGGCGGATGCTGCCGCGTATGATCAACAGACAAATGTTGAGATGACCAGCCTACTGCATGTTTTTTCCGCAGGAAATCAGGGCATGCAAACCTCTTCGTCGGGAAACTATGCAGGTATCAATGGTTTTGCCAATCTCACCGGCAGTTTTAAAATGTCGAAGAATACTATATCAGTTGGTGCAATCGATTCTTTTGGAGTGGTGCCACCACTTAGCTCTCGCGGACCTGCTTATGATGGTAGGTTAAAACCAGAATTGGTTGCTTTAGGTGAGGATGGTTCTTCAGGAGCTGCTGCGATCGTTTCTGGTATTGCTGCTTTAGTACAGCAGTCCTATCAGCAAAAAAATAGTAGAGAAGCTAATAATGATATGATTCGTGCTGTTCTATTTAACAGTGCCGATGATATTGAATCACCCGGTCCTGATTTTATTTCGGGATATGGAATGGTGAATGCTTACAGGGCTATACAAACCATTCAAGAAAATAGGTTTTTGCATGACTTGGTCAGTGATCAAGAACAGCGATTGCATTCAATCACGATACCCAATGGGGCGGTTAATTTGAAAGTAACACTTAGCTGGACAGATCATCCAGGACAAGGCAATTCCTACAAGGCGTTGGTGAATGATTTAGACTTGGTATTAGAACATCCGTCAAGTTCTCAAACATGGCAACCCTGGGTTTTGAATTCCTTTCCACACGCAGATTCGTTGCGTAAACCTGCAGTAAGAAAAAGAGATACACTCAATAATCATGAACAAATAACCATTGCCACACCTCCTCCGGGTAACTATAACATCAAAATCATAGGAGCATCTATTCCACTATTTAAACAAGCATTTGTGATTGCCTGGCAATTTGATACGAGTTCACATTTTGTATTTAGTTATCCTGTAAAAGATGACTTACTTGATCCTGCAAGAAAAAATACAATACGCTGGGAAAGCACAATAACGGACACGGCTACTTTAGAATACAAATTAAATGATGGTAACTGGCAAACAGTAGCTCACGGCGTGGATCTTGCGCAACGCTATTTTCAGTGGCAACCACCTGATACTGCGGCTGCTATTCAGTTACGTATGAAGATAGCACAGCGATTTTGGTTGAGTGATACTGTTGGCATCTCTAACAATTTACAGATCAATACTGGTTTCAATTGTTCAGATTCATTCCTGATCTATTGGCAAAAAGCGAAAGTTGACAGCTATCGCGTATATAGACTTGGAGAAAAATATCTCGAACCGTTTATTACACTTAGTGATACCGCTTTGATTCAATTGAAGCAGAATAATCCGTATAGTTTTTTCAGTGTAGCACCCATACTACCATCGCAAATAGAAGGAAGACGTGCTTACACATTTGATTATAGACAACAACAAGTGGCTTGTTATATCAGTGGATTTATTGCAGACCCCTCCGGTACGAATGCTGCAAGACTTAGTTTACAGCTGGGTACAACTTATCAGGTTGTAAAAGTGGTATTTGAAAAATTAACCGCTTCCGGATTTGCAGCGTTTAGCGAAATAGCACCTGTTACTACTAACCAGTTAATAATTACTACTCCTGCCAATAATGGATTGAATGTGTATCGTGCAAAAATTGAATTGCAAAATGGAGCTACTTATTATACACAACCGGAGCAAGTACTTCTTTTTGGTACAGCAGCGTATTATGTATTTCCAAATCCGATACAGCCGGGCGCTGCGTTAAATATTATGGATGCGGATCCTGATAATCGAGAATTTCGTTTGTACGATGTGTTTGGCAGATTGATGATGAAAGAATCCCTAACAGGATTTCGTAATCAGCTTCGCATGCCTTTATTGCAAAGAGGCATTTATTTTTATGTGATCATGCAAGCCAATAATCGAACACTGAATGGACGGCTTATAGTACAATAAAAAAGCTGCCCGATGAACGAACAGCTTTTTTCATCAAGGGGGTATATGTTATCCTTTGTTTTTTCCTTTCCCTTTTCCGTTACCATTTCCACGACCATTGCCTTTACCCGGATGATTTCTGTAACGATCATCATCACTGTCTCTGATTACAATTTGTTTCGGCCCTTTCCAGTTTTTATATTTTACACGATATACATCTGCTCTTAGATAAGGTCTGGGCTCATTGATCACAATTTTTGGGGATGCATATAAATTATAACCTCTGTATCTACCCGGTAAAGAAGCTGCAAAAATCCATCTGCCACCATCCAGGTAAATGAATTGGCGCTGCGGAACATGATAATACACATCAATATCAGGCATATAGTAATAATCTACATAATCATACCCAACAGGTCCCCATAAAGGCTGGTTTCCAATATTAATGTTGGCATTGATACGTATTTGTGCATGTGCACTCTCTTGACTCAAGTATCCCAACGAAATCAATAAGAGTAATAGTACTTTCTTCATGTTTCAAAGTTTTATACCTGTATAGTGCAAATAGGATGCCAGTTTGGTACCCAATCAATTATTAGTTGATTTACAGTTGTTTATAATGGTACTGTTTATTCAGTATTGAATTTTTCTATCGCGTGCACGAATCATCCATTCCCCCTCTACTTGATGCCGGATAATAGTAATGGCTCTTTCATATAAAGCACAGGTTGGACAAATATGCATCGGTAATCCGTATAAAATATCACCGGGTCGGTAAGTATGATTTTCAGGTGCGGCCAAAACCAAATGTTCCTCACTTTGTGAAATGGCTTTTAATTCAGGAGCATTCAAAAACACCACTCTTTTATCCAATGGATTTTCAGCTGCAACAGATTTATGACCAAGATCTGTACAGATCATTCCGGGAGCAGGTAAAGAAATAATTCTTGTTAAAACCAATGCTGCAGGAATAAAAGGTTGTTCAGGAAATAAAGAAGCATAGCCATGATCCCAATACACAAATGTACCCGGACTGCAAACCATGTTTTCTCTTTGCGCATGAATAGGAAAACTGGGACTACCACCTGCAATAATGGATAAAGTGCTCCCATACTGATCTTCTATCTTTTTTTGCAAAGCTTTTGTTCTTGCAAATGCAGCATCGCAAATTTGTTTTCTTTCTATGGGATCAGGATGACGGATATGTCCATCATAAGCATGCAATCCGGCAAGTTGAATAGATGATTGTTGTAAACAAAAATCAACTAGACTCAATGCATCTTCCGGTGCAATACCGGTTCTGTTCATCCCCACATTCAAATCGATAAAAACAGGGAGAACAATATTTGCTTGTTGGGCAGCATGCGCTATTTCTTGTGCCGCAGCAATCGTATCTGTTAAACATGCATATTGTGTATCCGGATAATGTTCAATGAGTGCAAGAAAACGTTTCAATTTAGGTCCAACGGGTTGATATGCCAGCAACACATCTTTTGCTTTACAGATTCCCAACAACTCTGCTTCGGCAATCGTAGCACATTTGAATTGATGTACGCCTGAACGTATCAGTAACTCAGTAACTTCTTGCGTTTTATGTGTTTTGATATGTGGTCTGAGTCTTGAAGGGTCACCTACCAAATGAATCGCCGCATCAATATTGTGTTGCACACGTTCAGGATATACCAATAATGCGGGTGTATCCAATACAGATGGATCAGTTACTGTATACCAGTTATCTTGATGATGATTCATACATGTAATTCAAAAATGGCTTCAATTTCAACAGGAATATTTCCGGGTAAGGAGCTCATTCCTACGGCACTTCTTACTCCAATACCATTATCGGGTCCCCAGATCGCAGCAAACAATTCACTACAACCATTGATTACAAAAGGATGATCTGCAAAACCCTGAACAGCATTGACCATCCCTAAAACTTTGATCACACGCTTGATTTTATCAAGACTGCCTATGTTTTTTTTAATGGTGGCAATCATGGCCAATCCAACTTGTCGGGCTGCCAGCTTAGCTGCTTCTTTGTCCATATCCAATCCAACAATACCTACAATCCAGCTGCCATCGTTTTGTAAAGTACCGTGTCCGGATAAATACAAGTACTCGCCATCAACCAAACAAGGCTTATACAAACCAAGCGGTTCAGGAGCGGGAGGTAAACTCAGGTTCAATGCGGCAAATGCTTGTTCCGGGGTATGTTGTGGCATAATGGTCAGTGATTCTTTACCGGCAAGTTATTAAATCCTGTAACAAGCTGTTCATTGTTGATAATTCATATTCAAAATGTGGACTAATAAACGCTGTAATTCATACAGGTATACTGTTCTATTGGAGAACTTTAAGCAACCAACGATAAACCCGGCATGATACCACTCCCACTCGTGATTCCCGAACCGCTCAAGAATGATCGGGTTGATTTTGCAAGGGTAGTTAGAAACCCCGCAACCGGACAATTTTCTTTACACGCCAATGCTTTTTTTGATCAGGGAGAAATCATTTGTGAATTCAGTGCTGCTGAAATTGTAGATACACCTAGTTATAAAACTTTACAATTGGGTTTGAGAAAACATATTCTTTTATCTCCTGATTGTTTGCAGTATACCAATCATAGTTGTGATCCCAATGTATTCTTCGATACAGATAATTTACAATTGACAGCGTTGAAAGCAGTTCAGCCGGGTGATGAAATGGTATTTTTTTATCCTTCTACAGAATGGAAAATGGCAAGCGCATTTAACTGTACTTGTGGCGCTAAAAACTGTTTAGGTATTATTGAAGGTGCTGCTGCATTAAGAGAAGAAATTTTGCAAGCCTATCGTTTGAATTCATTTATACACCTGCAACTGAAAAACAGATAAGATTTACATGTTGATGAATTTATTAACTGCGGAGGAATATGGTCGTTTAAAAATTTGGGTACTGGCTCCTTCTTTGGTAACAAATGATCCGAACATTGATTATTACTACGATTTTTCACAGAGCATCGGTGAGTATACACGTGTTTTTGCTGCATTGAATATGGATTGGCAATGGCAGCCTGTAACAATGGAAGATTATGCAGCTATCATTGCAACGATTCTCAATGAAAAGCAAAGCGGAAAAAGTTTTCCCATCGTACTTAATCTTTGTGATGGCGATGAAGTCAATGGAACACCCGGTATTTCAGTGGTACAATTATTAGCATCATCAGGATTGATCTATACCGGTGCTGATGAATATTTTTATCGGATCACCACTTCTAAAATCCCGATGAAAAAAGCTTTTGATGCTGGGGGAGTTGCTACTGCAGCATGGAAAACCATTTTAGTACCGGAAGATGCCACAAAAGAAGTAGTTCAAGCATTGGGAATCCCGTTGATTGTAAAACCGGCTGTTTCCGGTGGTAGCATGGGCGTGGGTATTCGCAATGTGGTAAGTAATGAACAAGAACTAAAAGAGCAAGTGATGGAAATGTTCAAAGGCTACCGTGGATGGAATTTGGCGGCCGATGGAATCATAGCAGAACAATTTATTCAGGGTCCTGAATTTACTACTATGATTGTGGGTTCATGGTATGAACCGGATCATTGCAGGGTGTATGATGCGGTGGAAAGAGTATTTCATTCCTCTCTTCCCGAAAAAGAAAAATTCTTGTCATTTGATCGTTTATGGGAGATCTATGAAGAAGAAACACCCATGCCTTCCGATGAAAATTTTTATGAATATCAAAAAGCGCCTACATCACTTCAAGACCAAATAAAAGCACTGAGTCTGGCTGCATTCCTGTCAGTAAAAGGAACGGGTTATACAAGAGTGGATATCCGACAAGATGCTAATACCGGAGAATTGTATGTACTCGAAGTGAATGCTCAATGCGGATTGAGTGAGGATGAAGATTATACTTCCATTGGTGCTATCCTAAAAGTGAATGATGAAAGTTTTACTACACTGATACAAACCATTCTTACAGAAGCAGTGAAACGTCATCAATTGAAACAAACGGAGAAATACCAACCCGCTCCGGTGTATGCAGGATATTAAATAAAGTTTCGTGAAAACAACAGTAGATACGGTGAATAATAACTGGGCAAAGGGTAAAAAAATTTGTGTACTGCAACCCGATTACAGCACTACCAATGTCGATTATAAAAATTATGATCCGCCAAGAGATCTTTCTTCATTACTACCCGGCGCCGAGGTTGATCATGTGTTTCTGAATAAACTCACTACCTACAAACAACTGAAAGCGTTACAATACAAAAACTATGATGTATTCGTCAACCTTTGCGAAGGCTATCTGGAATGGGAAGTTCCTTCCATTGATGTGATCTATACCTTGGAGTTATTAGGGTTACCTTATACGGGACCTAATACCAAATTATATGATCCATCTAAAGAGATCATGAAATATTTGGCTTATTGTGAGGGGGTTGCTACACCTGCTTACGCATTGGTGAATGATTTAGATGATTTGAATACGGTTGATATTCCTTTTCCATTGTTTGTAAAACCTTCTAAAGCGGGAGACAGTCTTGGCATTGATGAACATTCCTTGGTGCACAATAGAGAAGAGTTATTGCAACAGGTACAGCTATTATTGCCGGAATATCCACAGTTATTGATCGAACAATATATTGAAGGAAGAGAGTTCACGGTTTTAGTGATGGCTGATGCCAATGGAAAAACCGCTACGGCTTTTCAACCGGTTGAATTTATTTTTCCGGAAGGGTATCAATTCAAGACCTATGCATTAAAAACATCAGCCTTACATCCTTCTGCCAATATTCCTTGTAAGGATACTAGAATCAGTGATGCGTTAAAAGAAGCTGCTATTAAAATCTTCAAAGGGTTCAATGGCGTGGGTTATGCCAGACTGGATTTTAGAATGGATGCAAATCAGCACTTGTATTTCCTGGAAATCAATTTTACCTGCTCTGTTTTTTATACAGATGGATATGAAGGATCGGCAGATTATATTTTACAATATGATGGAATTGGTCAGGCCGGATTTTTAAAAAAAATGATTGAAGAAGGAATTTCACGTCACTTACGCATGCAGAAAAAATATCAGATCAAAGGAAATGCATTGTCCGGTTTTGGTATTTATGCAACACGATCTATCATGTGTAATGAAGTGATTTTCATGGGCGAAGAACAGTCTCAACGCATGGTCACAAAACGTCATGTAGAAACACATTGGAATGATGTTGAAAAAGAAATTTTTCGTCGCTATGCTTATCCGGTAAGCAATGAAGTATTTTTGCTCTGGGATAATGATCCGGCAGCATGGGCTCCGCAAAACCACAGTTGCCAACCAAATACTGCTTATGATGGCTTGAATGTCATCGCCATCCGACATATAGAACAAGGTGAAGAACTAACCCTCGATTACGCCACATTCTTGGATGAACACATGGAGCCTTTTGAATGCCAATGCGGTTCCACCAACTGCAGAAAACGGATCACCGGCACAACGGGTAATACCATAACACAAAGAGAAAGTACTCGTCGTTCTTAAACGAAGCGCTGGTTCAATTGTCCAACTACTAACCCAATTTTTTTGCTTCAATGGTCTGATGCAGGCGATTGTGAATGTATTGTAATGAACTGATGTGTATGATTAGAATGAATGTTTTGGGTAAGTTGGTGCAAGCGCACAAAATGAGATTAGGCATTACCTATGTGTTGTTTTCATTGGAAATGACAGGGGCTTTATTACGTCCTTTTTTTCTGGGAATGGCGATCAATGATTTGATGGAACATTCCTACAGAGGATTGATATTATTGTCATTGGTACATTTTGTATGGTTGGTAATTGGTACTATTCGACATCGTTATGATACCCGTACCTATTCTGCTATTTATACTTCACTAGTGACTCATTTTCTTTCGCGAAAAATAAAAGCCAAAGAGGTTTCTAAACTAAGTGCTCATTCAACGCTTGCCAGAGAGTTTGTAGATTTTCTGGAATTCGATCTGGTATATATCATTGAAGCAGTCTATAATATTCTGGGGTCTATGATCTTACTATTCTTTTATCAATCCTCAGTTGTACTGCTTTGTCTCGCTATACTCTTGCCGGTAATGACTATCAGTTATTTTTATGGCAAGAAAATGAAACGTTTGACACAACTGAAGAATGACGAGTTAGAAAAACAAGTCAATGTCATTTCTTCAGGCGACTCAATTGCTATTCGAAAACATTTCAATAATCTTCGTAAATGGCAAATAAGGATCAGTGATCAGGAAGCATGGAATTTTGGAATGATGGAATTGATGGTGATGGTGGTGATTGCATTGTCGCTTTTAATCACCAATCAGGTAGCAGGTACAACTGTATTGGCCGGTAATATCATTGGCATTTATAACTATATACTAAAGTTTGTTTCAGGCTTAGATACCATTCCATATACTGTACAAAGGATTGCCGCATTGAATGATATTACACAAAGAATTCGCTTGCAAGCAGATGAATATCCCGATGAACCGGATCAGGAAAATGGTGTGGCTATTCATGTATGGAAGCAGTCAGAAACAGCTGCTTAAAAGCAGATCAGGGTATCTGATAAAATCTTCTTAAATTATACCCTCATTTATCAACTACAAAGCAAGGAACATATGAAAAAACAGCTACTGCTGATGACTGCCATTCTGTGCGGAACCCTTACACAGGCACAAAGACTGAATATAGACAGTCTGGTGAAAGAATCTAAAAAAACAGAACAATGGGAGCCTGTTCCCACAGTGGTTACACCCGGTAAAACCAACACTGATGCACCTTCAGATGCAATCGTACTTTTTAATGGAAAAGATCTCAACAGCTTTCAAAAAAAAGGTGGTGGACAGCCCGGTTGGAAAATTGAAAAAGATGGATCATTGACCGTAGTGAAAATGTCGGGTGATATTGAAACCAAACAAGGTTTCGGTAGTTGCCAGTTACACATAGAATGGAAAGCACCGGCGGTGATTGCAGGAAACGGACAATCACGGGGGAACAGTGGTATTTTTTTCATGGGCAAATACGAATTGCAAGTATTGGATTCTTATAATAACCCCACCTACGTAAACGGACAAGCAGCCAGCATCTACAAACAACATATTCCGCTGGTGAATGCCAGCAGAAAACCCGGAGAGTGGCAATCTTATGATGTGATTTTTACAGCGCCGCAGTTTTATGCAGATGGACAAATACAAACACCCGCAAGAATCACCGTATTTCACAATGGGGTATTGGTACAAAACAATGTAGAGATCAAGGGAGGAACAGAATGGATTGGTCCGGCCAGCTATAAAAAGCATGGCGACAAAGAACCCATCATCTTACAAGATCATGGTAATGACGGGGGTAATCCGTTGAGTTATAGAAATATATGGATTAGAGAACTATAGGAAACAAGAAACAAGAACAAAGAAACAGGGATCAAGGAAGGTTCAAGAAACAATATTCAAGTTTTCTTTTAAATAGCGCCGGACTTCAGTCCGGCGAATAAGAGATCCGTGAGAATAAGAAACAGGAAACAAGAATAAAGAAACACGAAACAAGGAAGGTTTAAGAAACAATATTCAAGTTTTCTTTTAAATAGCGCCGGACTTCAGTCCGGCGAAAAAGAAATCCGATAGTATGAAGTCTTGCAGCATGTAGCTTGCAGCTTGTCGCTTTCTTGTCACCTGTTTCTTCGTTCTTGTCTCTTACGCAAAAATTGCGTATAAATACCTATTGCCATCCTCGCATTTCTGCCCTTATCTTGCGCATCTGATCAATGGAGATTTTCATGATGGCACAACCTGCAAGTATTTTACAATCTGTTTTTGGTTATACTTCGTTCCGGCATAATCAGGAAGCGATCATTGATCATTTGCTGAGCGGGAAAGATGCGGTTGTATTGATGCCAACGGGCGGTGGTAAGAGTTTGTGTTATCAGGTACCTGCATTGTGTCTGGAAGGCGTGACTATTGTAGTGAGTCCCTTAATCGCGCTCATGAAAGATCAGGTAGATGCATTATTGTTATCAGGTGTTAAAGCAGCATTTCTCAACAGCACACAGCATCCTTCTGAACGGGAAGCCATTTTACAACAGTTGCGTAACAATGAGTTGAAACTGCTCTATGTAGCGCCGGAACGTTTGGTGGGATCTGAGATCAATCTGCTTCAATTTTTGAAAGAACAGGCATCGCCTGCCTTGTTTGCTATTGATGAAGCACATTGTATCAGTCAGTGGGGACATGATTTCAGACCGGAATACCGCATTTTGCATGAATTAAAAATTCAGTTTCCTTCTGTTCCCGTGATTGCGCTGACTGCGACTGCGGATGGCTTGACTAAAAAAGATATCATTGATCAACTCCAACTCAAAGACTACCGTGTTTTTGAAAACAGTTTCAATCGACCCAATATCACCTATTATGTGAAACCCAAGCGTAATTATTATGATGAGTTGGTAGATTATTTGGAACAGCATAAAGAGGATAGTGGTATCATCTATTGTTTGAGTAGAAATGCAACTGAAAAATTAGCAGAGGATTTGAAGGCAGATGGATTCAATGCAGAAGCGTATCACGCAGGATTGGATAAAACAACACGCGATCAGCGACAAGATTTGTTTCTAAAAGATGATATCAATATCATGGTCGCAACCATTGCTTTTGGAATGGGGATCAATAAAAGCAATGTGCGTTATGTAATTCATGCAGATCTACCTAAGAACATTGAAGGCTATTATCAAGAGACAGGTAGAGCCGGAAGAGATGGTTTACCCAGTGAAGCCATTTTATTCTATGGACCCGGTGATGTGATGAAGTTGAAAAACTTTGCGCAGATCGATAACAATCCGGAGCAAACAAAAATTCTTTTGGATAAGCTCGATAAAATGGTGGCTTTCTGTGAAACCAAACAATGCAGAAGAAAATACTTACTCAATTATTTTGGGGAACAAGCGCCGGAATATTGTGGTACCTGTGATACTTGTATTCACAAACCGGAATTATCTGATCAAACCATTGTGGCGCAGAAAATCATGAGTGCAGTTGCACGTGTGAATGAAAGATTCGGATTGGGCTATATCGTTGATTTGTTGCGAGGCAGTGCGAGTGAGAAAATAAGACCCGAGCACAAAGAGTTGAAGGTATATGGTATTGGTAAAGACAAACCCAGAGACGAATGGATGCACTATACCCGTGAACTTTTATCCAGTGGTTATTTGCAAATGAGCGATAACCAGTATCCCGTATTACAACTCACAGAAAAAAGTAAAGGGGTTTTATTTCAGGGTGAAAAAGTATTCTTACATGCACCTATTCAAATCACAACAACTAAAGAGCCTGTTGTTTATCAGCAATTGCCTTATGAAAAGGAATTATTTGAGCAACTGAAAAAGCTGCGTAATACAATAGCACATGAAGAAAATGTACCTGCTTATTTGATTTTTAGTGATAGCAGTTTGATTGATCTGGCTACCTATCTTCCTTTTACAACAGAAGACCTGAGTAAGATATCGGGATTTGGTGTCTATAAAATTGAAAAGTATGGCGAAGCTTTTTTAACGCAGGTACAGGATTATTGCAACGAACATGGATTGGATACCAGAATAGAGCTGAAACAACCCAAGCGGGAACGGAAAAGTAAACTACCCAGAGAAAGAGAAACTGATACTAAAAAGATTTCACTGGATCTGTATCAAAAAGGGATGAGCATTGAGGAGGTCGCAATACAAAGAACACTTTCAATCAGTACCATAGAAACACATTTATCATACTATATTTCTTCCGGGAAGCTGGACATTACTAATTTTGTATCCCCAAACAAGCAAGAACTGATCCAGGCGGCAATCGCAAAATATGGTAAAGCAAGTCTACGGCTTTTAAAAGAAAATTTGCCCGAGACAATTAGTTATGGTGATATCAGATTCACTATGGCAGCTACGGAAATCAATGCATAATCAGCGCATGTATTTCGCAAGGGAGTTGGTATACTAATAAGTAGTATATCACCGGTAATATCGTGTGCTTTCAAATTCAATACTATGAATGGAAAGATCTCAGTGATAATAGCCGATGATCATCTCGTTTTTCGTGAAGGATTAAAAGATATGTTATCCTATCACCCTGAAATTGTACTCAAGGCTGAAGCATCGAATGGAAAAGAGTTACTACTAAGGGCAAAGCAATATGCTCCGGAAGTGATCATTACCGATGTAAAAATGCCGTACATGGATGGTATTGAGACTACGAAGAAACTTTGTAGAATGTATCCCGGCGCCAGAATTATTGCACTCAGTTCTTTTAGTGAAGATCATTTAATTATTGATATGCTTGAAGCCGGTGCACAAGGTTTTTTATTGAAAGGAATACGGGAAGAAGAACTCATTACGGCTATCAAAGCCGTGTATGAGTACAAGCCTTATTTCTCTCCGGATATAACAGAAAAGCTAACCCGCATTATTGCAGGCAGATACCATCATAAAAAGGGGCCACAACATGTGACATTAACCGAAATTGAAAAACAGATCATTGTTTTGATCTGCCGGGAACTGACCAGTAAAGAAATTGCGGAGCGATTAGAAATAGGCAAAAGAACGATTGAAAGCTACCGGATGCGTATCATGGATAAACTGGGAGCCAAAAGTGTGGCATCTGTTATTACCTATGCGCTAAAAGCCGGTTTGATACAAAGAACAGCTTGATTCTACGCGTTTATTGCCATAATCGGCATAGAAAATGAGATAAAAGCGGGATTTGACTAATTTTTAACCACTTCTGTGCAGCCATTTCTGTTATTTTTGCGCCCTATTGCCATATATTGGCGCAACGAAACGAGACAATGAAAAAATTAGTAGTACTCTTATTGGCTATTTCAGGAACCCTGCTGGCCAACGCTCAGAAGAAAACAACCAAGACCAAAACAGATTGGAGTAAAATAGACCTTAGTGGTCGCCCTGCCGATCATTTCATGATTCAGTATGGAGGTGATTCATGGACAAACCGTCCGGATAGTGTTCGTACCGGAAATGGTTTTAGCCGACATTTCAATATCTATTTTATGATCGATAAACCCTTCAAGACCAACAAGAAAATGAGTCTGGGTTTAGGTGCGGGTTTGGGAACCAGTAATATCTTTTTCAATAACACACGTGTAGATATTAAATCTCCTGCAGCAAGATTGCCATTTACCAATGTTGATAGTGCAGATCATTTTAGTAAAAGTAAATTGACCACCATCTATTTTGAAATTCCTTTGGAACTGCGTTACTATTCCAATCCGGAAAATCCGGGTAAATCATGGAAAGCGGCTGTGGGGTTAAAGCTAGGTACCTTACTGAAGTCTTACACAAAAGGTAAGAACTATGTGAACAAAAACGGACAAAGCATTTATGGTACTTCTTATGTTGAAAAACAAAGCAGCAAACGTTTCATCAATGGAACCATGCTGGCAGCCACGGCGAGAATTGGATATGGTAGTTTGTCGTTGGATGCGGGTTACCAGCTGAACACGGTATTGAAAGATGGCGTGGGTCCATCGATGAGAAAATTCTCTATTGGTATTACCATTAGCGGATTATAATCAGAAACATATATTATTCCAACCCCGCTGAAACCTAGGTCTAAGCGGGGTTTTTATTTTTAAGCAAAAAGCAAAGGTTACCTTTGCAAAAAGAGGAACAGACTTTGATTGAGAAGCAACATAAAATTAAGGGAGAAGAAACTGCGGTTTTAGTAGGATTGATTCAGAAGGAACAAACCCAGGAGCAGGTATATGAATACCTGGATGAGTTGGCTTTTTTAGCCGAAACAGCAGGTGCACAAACCGTTCGCAAGTTCACACAGAAATTACCACATCCTGATAGCAGAACCTTTGTAGGGAAAGGAAAATTGGAAGAGATCAAAACCTATGTCAGTGGAAAAAAAATTGATTTGGTGATTTTTGATGATGAATTAACAGGCTCACAAATTACCAATATTGAAAAAGAATTGGGTGTAAAAACCATCGATCGAAGTGACTTGATTCTCGACATTTTTGCGCGCAGGGCAAGAACGGCTCAAGCTAAGGTGCAGGTAGAATTGGCACAGTATCAATACTTGCTACCAAGATTGAAAGGGATGTGGAAACACTTGGAAAGACAAGGGGGTGGTATTGGTACCAGAGGTCCGGGTGAAACGGAAATTGAAACAGACAGACGTATTGTAAAAGATAAGATCTCATTGCTGCGAAAAAGATTGGCGGAGATCGATAAACAGTCGTTTACACAACGCAAAGAGAGAGGGGAGTTGATTCGTGTATCATTAGTGGGATATACGAATGTGGGGAAGAGTACCTTGATGAATGTGTTGAGCAAGAGTGATGTGTTTGCAGAAAACAAACTCTTTGCAACCCTTGATACAACTACACGAAAGATCGTTTTTGAAAACACGCCTTTTTTATTGAGTGATACGGTAGGATTCATACGTAAGCTACCGCACCATTTGGTGGAGAGCTTTAAAAGCACGTTGGATGAAGTAAGAGAAGCAGATATTTTATTACATGTAGTAGATGCATCGCATCCGCAATATGAAGATCAGATTGGGGTGGTGAATAAAACTTTACAGGAACTGAAAGCTTTTGATAAACCCATACTCACCATCTTCAATAAAATGGATCTCTATGAAGAGAAGAATTTCGATGAGTGGTTGGAAGATGAAGTAAAGCAAGAGATATTATTGGAGTTACGTGAAAAATGGGAGCGTGCCACTGATCATAATTGTGTATTCATCTCCGCATTGGAAAGAAAAAATATTGATGCTTTACGTGAGTTGATTTTGAGCAGGGTTCGAGATATGTACCAGATTCGTTATCCGTATAAAACTGTACACTTCTAAATGTCTTTTTTTAGCTCCACACCGCAATGGCATTTAGTAAGTGCTGCACCTGAATCGCTCGAGTGGCAGTTGAACCATATGTGTTTACTGGAAGTAGCCGGTAAAAAAATAACCCTGGCCCGTTTTGAAGCGCAATATTTTGCTTTTGCGCATAAATGTCCGCATGCCAGTGGGGTGATGGCCGATGGATTGATAGATGCTATGGGGCAGGTGGTTTGTCCGCTCCATCGTTACCGCTTCAATATCAAAAACGGGAGAAATACCAGTGGAGAAGGCTATTATCTCAAAACCTACCCTTTGGAACAGCGTGAAGATGGCTTATACGTAGCTTTTTGACCAAATTTTTGGATATAGATTTTGCCAGATTGCATTTTTCCCTATTTTTGCCACCCCGAAAGGGAAACGGTATTCCCAAATAGCTCAGTTGCTTGCCCGCCTTAGGAGGGTTAGAGCATTCCGCCTGAGGCGGATTAATCAACGGGTCAAAAAAGAATATCAGGCACATTCCCAAATAGCTCAGTTGGTTAGAGCATCTGACTGTTAATCAGAGGGTCGCTGGTTCAAGTCCAGCTTTGGGAGCCTTACTTGAAAAAGGGACAGATTTTGTTATCTGTCCCTTTTCTTTTTCTTCAAAACCCTTGTCAATATTGAGCATTAGGCTAATAGCGGGGTTATAGTTAAGGGTTTGATAATCTCCATCTTTGAATACCATTTTCCCATCCAAAATCGTGTTTAGAAGCCGAATTCTCGTATCAGTATCACCATTTTTAAAGTAATAGGGGATATTCTCAATAATGGGTATCGAATGCTCAACATATCGTTTGAAGTCATATTTGAGCCCCATTTCGAGTTCTGTACGTTCAGTAACCCAATCTCTTTCTTTTGATTCTAGTCTGTTAAAACATTCATTATAAGCTTCAGGTGAAATCCTACCATTAACATAATCGTTGAACTTTTCTTCTTTGTTTTCAATGCATTTTTTTATGCTTTTATCTAAAGATTCAATTTCAGCAGTTATTTGGGCTTTATTTTGATAATACGTTTCCTCTAAAAGACTTTTATACATCGGCAATAAGTGCATATTTTTTCCGAAATCTGCTGATATAATCTCAATAAATCTATCATTTACTTTATGGGCATTAAACCTATAATGTCCTTTTTGACATTGATAATATGGATGTTTCCTTTTTTTAGTTGCACATCCTGTCATACTCTTTCCGCATTCTGGACAAAGTAGAAACCGCCTCAAAATCAATCTTTCATCATTTGGTTTTCTAATATTCTTTTGTCGTTTTCTTGCGTTCAGGTTCCATTGTACTTTTTCGAAAGTTTCTCTTGAAACTATTGATTCATGAGTGCCATTTACAATTTGTTCAGGTTCTCCTTTGTAAGGCTTGATAACAATATCACCCACATAAATTCTATTCTTCAATAAATTAATAAATGTCTGCTTAGCCATTGGCTTACGATTATGCTTTTGCATCATAATTCGCATCACTTCAAGTATGGAATGATTACCCTGTGCATATAACTCAAAAGTGTCTCGTATAAAAGCAGCAGTAGGTTTATCTATTATTAGAATTGATTTTTTTGCTTCATCTTTTTCATATTTATAACCCAAGGGTATTTTGCCCAAATACCTACCCTGAATTTTGGCAGTATAATATGAAGCTTTTGTTCGTATACTAATTTTTTCCCTTTCAACTTGAGCACTAGCTAAAGTAATAGCAAATCCATATATTGATTCTGGATTTTCAGAATTGTATCCTTCTTGTTCAATTGCTCTTAGTTCGATTCCTAGTTCTTTCATCTCATAAATAAGATTCATAGAATCACTCATATTCCGACTTAAACGGTCCCATCTAGTAAAAAGGATTAAATCGATAGTCTTTTTGTGCTCTCGAATATATCTTCTAAGTTCCTTCCATTTCGGACGATCAAAGCTTTTTCCAGAAAAGTCTTCTTCGTAGTGTTTAACAGCTAAAATATCGTTGTCCTTACAATATTTTCGTAAGCTTCTTATTTGATTTTCCAAGCTAAATCCAGTTTTAGCTTGTTCATCAGTTGATACTCTTGTATACAGGAGTGCTTTTTTCATAAAAAATATTTTATATACTATAAATTAATAATATTAGTTCAATCTGCAATACGATTCTGAATATTTTTATTCTCTAAGGGTAGTAGTTGGATGTTTAAATAGGAAAGCTCCATAACAAAGAGGATTACCTCGTCGTCATCATCAAAAATTTTAAATCCAGGAAAAATCAAAATGGAAATATCATGATTGTTGTTGTATAAAAATCGTTTGAGGCTTTTTAAAATTGGGCGTTCCATATTCAAACACAAATGGTTTTCATGAAAGAACCGTATCGGCATTATATTGTTCTTGCGGCAGAATGATAATGCAGCTAGTTTTTGAGCATCAATATTTTTTTTGTGCTCATTTCCCTCGCAGTTATAGATGCTTGTGAGTACAACGGCTTTTTTAGATGGCAACCCAAGTTTGTAATTTTTCATGTTACTTATTTTAATTATTGGCAATACTGTTTAGTTGAATTTTTGCAAACTCCTTTAAAAGGTCCAGCAAGTATTTGGCTTCATTAAGAGATATTCGAGCTCCCTTTTTTTGTAGCTCTTCCTTTAGGGTATGTTCAGTTATGGGCATAAGATTTCCTTTCGCCTTCCTTCTGTTTAAAAATTATCGGAAAGCTGTTTTATAATAATCAGCTTGGCTGACTGATAAGACTTTTGTTGGCTATTATTATTGAAGCGTACTTAATAACTTCTTTAAAGATGGATAGTCATATAAAAGCAGTTATTTTTCAATGCTACAATTAATAAGAAATCTGAAACGACTATGCTGAACTATACCATTTGGATTTTCGTTTTATATACTGTAAAAAGAAAAGGACTTTCTCTTCAATACATATAAGTACATACTCCTCTATATTCCCAGTATGAGATATTATTCTGGAACTTACAGAGTCACATATTCCAATCAGAGTAGAGGGTTGTGATGCTGATAATTTGTTGAACCTTGCTTTGCCTATTTTTTTAGAATGTTTGGTCATCGGATATATTTATACCGCAAACGTCAGTCATTTAAATCGATATTTCAAGCGAATAAATTATATGAATTATTTTCTTTGTATTTAAAATTAGATAAGAAATTATCGAATATTCATTTGTATAATATAGTAGTGTTAGCAACTATCTTAGGGAGAAAAATATAGATAATTTTATGTAATTTGTCTGTATTAAAAAAGTATTAAAATTTTTAAATGCGGAAGCGTAAACCTGCTAAAAGATCAATTATGTCATGAGTATAATACAGCCATATCTATTTGAATTTGATTACAATGATGAAAGGTTTATAATTGAACTTCACTATGTGGTAGAGGCGGTTGATAAATCAGAAGTTCTTACAATTAAGTACAGTGATGACCCAGATGATTCGGATCAGTATGAAGTGAAAATGTTTCGCTTATATAATGAAGTGCTTACGCCAATTAAGATTACTGATTTACCAAAACAGGTACAGGATAATATAGCTACTGAGCTTCAGAAAGTATTACCAACGGATTTTATTGCAAACCCATACTTTGATGAATTAATGATTTTCTTTGGGAATACAGTTCTTACATCGCAGGATAAGTTTATACCCTTCACTTGTGATCAATGTAATCGAGTTGAAATTTATGAAAAAAGAGAAAAAAAGAATAAAGGAGATTATGTTGAAAGTATAAGATCGAAACTACTTACTAATCCAAATCCTTTATGGCCATTCAAAGGTCGTTTGCAAATTCAATTTTCTGTTTCAGATAAGCAAAGTCGTCTAAATTCAATTGATTTGGATAATCTTGCTAAATCAATACTTGATAGTTTACAAACTGTAGTATTTGAAAATGATGCTCAGATAGAAGCATTAGTAGCAACAAAGGATTACACAAATGGATTCATTGCAAATTTAATCGCAATCAAAGAGTTGGGACCAGATGAACGACCAAAATTTCAGGAGTTTTTATTTTCAAGTAAACATAAAACTTGGAGCAAAGAATATGCTCATAAATTCAAAACCGGAAAATCTACTCGATTTGTTAGGTATTGAATTATATAAAACTAAAGACTTCATTTGAAAAGTGGCCCTAACTCGATAGGGTATAGATATTTAGAATATGCAAGTCTCTGGTATTCATAATTGGGAATAATTAAATAATGGCGTTCTTATAGAAGACACATTAATTGTATATAGAAAGCAAACTTATTGGCAATACACTTTCTAAGACGCAATTAATAATTTTTAGATTTCTACAACATTCCAAGAGTATAAAATAAATAAATCATTGAAGGGATTAAAAGTATTGAGCCAGCTAAACGAATTCCCTTTCCTTTGAGATTTTTATTTTCTTTCAGTCGATAGTAAGAGATGATTGCCGAAAGCCACCCAATTGGTACAAAAATGATAGGTAGAAAAACAAATGAGCCTAAAGCACAGGCTAATGTTGCGATAGCGAATGGGTCAGTTTGTTGACGTACATCATCTACATTTTCTGAGGAGTTCATATTTATTTTTATTTTGAATTTTTACGGTATTAATATTTAGATGGACTAATATATAATTTGAAATGATATATATTTATTTACACTCACTTATCGCCTTATAAAGCGATTGATAGTTTGCATTATTTGGTTCAATATCAAGCGCCTTGTTTATATACTCTTTTGCTTCTGCACATTTGTACTGCTTTAAACAACAATAGGAATAATAATAAAATAGCTGACCTGCGCTTGCAGTTTCCATTTTTACTCCATTAATCGCTCTAGTAAAATATTCAGTTGCCTCGGCTATTTTATCTTGCTTTAACATAATGGCTCCATACCTTAACCACCCTTCGGAATTTTCTCCATCTATCTCAACCGCCATTTTTATGTAACTCTCCGCTTTCTCATACTTGCCCTCTTCCAAATAAATACCAGCTAAATTTTGATAAAAAGGGGTTCTGTCCTCTTTGTTTTGACAATACTTCAGCCCTCGCTCTAATGTTTCAATTGTTAAATCAGAATTGCCCGTTAACAAATAATAATTAGTCAAAGAAAGATAATGGAAAGCATTGTCCATTTCTAAAGAGATTGCATATTTGGCATTCTTTACTATATCATTCAATCTCTCGGAAAGAGGTAATGAAATATCTCGATATGAACACCAAGCTAGTAGTGAATATGTACTACCCTCAAAAGGATTTATCGTGATTATTTTGTCTAATAGTTTGCGAGCTTCTGTGTAGTTCCCTTTATCAAATTTCTCTTCTGCAAGCGCTTTTAGAGAACCAGTCCATAGTATTTTCCATTTTCCATTTTCATTTGTCAATGTATAGTAGTAGGTTAAATAGGCAGTGTCTTCTTTGGTGATACTAGTTTCTTCAACTTTAAACCTTCGAAAAGATGCATTAGCAGATGATGTAGGATATTCAGTAATTTTTGATTCTATATATTTAGTCGACCTAAGTACACTATCAGATATATTACGCAATTTTGCGAATTCGTCTTTTGTAACAAATTCCTTTGATTTATTCGCCAAAAAATCAGTATATAAAGCTTCACTTTTATTTTCGTGAGATAATTTTCTATAATTGCTAACCACATCTTTAGGATTTGAAAAATCTAATCGGTTGCAGGATATAAAATAGAAGCTTATTGAAATAAGTAATATTTTTTTAATCATACCAAAAAAGTATTGGTTATAATAGTGAATTTGGTTAACGATTGTATATTCAATAAAAGTGTTAAGGGGTATACCATTAGGAACTAACCGACCACTCTTAATTTGTACCCATTTCATCAGTTCTTTCGTCAATTTTAAATCAAACTCCAGTGAGAATTTATGTAGTTATTACTGACGAATTTTCATCTGACAAGTTATTATTAATACAAATTTCATTTCCATTAATTAGGAGTTGCAATCCAAACACTTTCAATTTTCGCATTTAATGGCATCTTATTAATAGGAATTTCACCTGAGTTATTTGCAAGACCGATCAATTTCGATAATTGGAGTTTAAGTGATTTAGTTTCACGAATAGAAATGTGAGGATAATATGATTTATCTAGCATGACACTCACTCCAGCTTCATCTCCATCAATGGTATAGAAGATGCTGGTAATATGCCCTTTATTCTTTAATTCCCCAAAAGATCCGCCTATCGGCACGCCTTTTATCCTATAATTGTCGCCTAAAAAAGTAATACCATCAATTTTATTACTATCGTCAAAGTAAACCTTTGCAGTTATTTGTCCTTTTGCATTTTGTATACTTGCAATTAGTCTAATAATCCCTTCTTCACCAGATTCCCGTTTAATCGAACTCTTAGGATAAATTACTTTGAATTGTTGAAAACTCATGCCCAATTTTAAGGTCCCTGCACCCTCTTTAGTTATTTCCTGAGCTGCAAGAAATGAAAATTGCAAAACTGTAAAGACGGATAGAAATATTTTTTTAAGACAGTCCTGGATCATAGCGCAAGTATTTGATTATTTAAACGCTAATTAAATATGTTGTTCTGTCAAATTCTGTCAATCAAGACATGAATAGAATTAATATTCCTAGTAAAGAAATAAATGAGCAAATTAGGAATTTAGAGGAAGGGTATCTTTTTTCTATTACATAATTCAAGCTAACAATAGCAAAAGGTAATGTCGCAAATATTCCCTGAAACGTAATGTTACTTAGCTCACGATTACAATAAACCCATGCGGTACTCACAATCACTACGCTAATAAATACAGATGTGAAGATCATTATCCAACTGCTATTATCAATGTTATATCTTACATTTCTTTTCATTAAGAAAGCAACTGGCAATGCACCACTATAGCGTAAAAAAAGAATTTCAAAAAAACCAAGTTTCGTATAATTAATTTGAATTCTTGTAAGAATAATTCCGAATACTATTACAAAGCATAACGTAGCTAATATTATAATTTCTTTTGGCTTGCTGAGAGTTATCCTTACGGCATTCGCCTTTAGCTGATAGAAAAGTACACTAACTGATACTATTGAAATGCCAATTAGTTGCATAGAGTTAACTCTTTCGGATAACGCAAAGTAGCCTGCAACAACTACCAATATCGTTACTAAAGGAGAAAGCAACGCATTCTTTTCATCCCCGGACAATCTGATATGTGTAATAGAAAAGAATCCTGCAAGTCCATATGAAAAAAAACCAGACAATACAAAGTAGAAACAATCCTCAGCGGTAATACTTTTAAATATCTTAAACTGACCCAATGCCAAAACTATAAATATTGTTAACAAAAACCCCGCTATAATTTCAATGGCATTCAAGATTGAAATATCAATTCCATTGCTTAATCTGGCAAGTATTTTTATATTTAATGCCATGCTAAAAACTAAAATAAAAGCAATAATTATAGCATTCATTTCTTTTTGGGTTTCGAAATAAAAGCCTCATTATTATCTGCTAAATTTCTAGTACTAAGATATAGGGCATCTGTATCTTTCAATTTTTGGATTAAAATTTTCTTGAGTTTTAGCGGTTTTAAAACTTTCATATGATCAAACCACATGGCAACAAAACTAACCAATTCTCGATTAATCCCGCAGTTGAATTTCAAATACGTTTTGCCATTTTTTGAAAATACAACTTCTTGACTTGCATGGCATTTATATTTTGCGAATGACTCGCCTATATCATGTGTAGTTTCGATTAATATGTTATAGATTTTTTTATCAATATTACCAGTTACACCGAAAATGCTAGATTGATATTCTATAAACCCTCTTTCTAATTTTCTTCTATTGAATGTTAGGTTGGTTAGTTCTACATTAATAAGTTGATACATGGCTAGAAAAAAATAATCACGCGATTTTTCCTCATAAAAAGAAATATAAATAGCACCACGATGATTGACTATTGATAGCGGACAAAGTAAAGCGGGGAAATTATAGTTTCTTTGTAAGCAAGTAGATTCGTGGGTATTTTTATCTATGATTAGCTTTTTTTGATTTTGAATCGCCCATATTATGTCTTCAAGTAACTTGTGCTCAAACATATCATGAGCATATTCAAAGAAATTAGTAGAATTGAATAATAATGTATTCGCTACACTCAATTTTTCAAACTTACTTTTACTTACCTGTGGATACAATATTTTTTCAAGCTTATTTAAAGATACTTCACGAGTTATCGATATACTTCTTGGAGCAAAATGTTTTAGAAGATAGAATGAGTTAATATCCCATGTAGTCAAAGATTCTTCTTTATCCTCAAATTCAATTTTCCAAACCTTTCTGTTCTTTTCATTTTCAAGAACAATCAATTTTTCTTTATCAAACCGTAAATAACTTCCTATATCATCTAAATCTCTATATAGTTGTCGTTCGCTTATCTGAATATTAACGTCAAAACACCATTTTTTGATAATCTCTATGGTTACAGGACCTCTCCTGAGTCTATTATAAATACGAATCAGCCGTTCAATTCTACTTGCCATATAGTTAGTTACTGCTTAAAGTTAATTATTAAGCTTCTTAACAATATAATATTTAAATATTATACTAATGCCAAAATGAAAAAAAGAGCACTTTTAATAGCAAGTACAAAGCGGGCAAACGAAGATTGTGTACCCTATATAAATGATATTACCCAAATGAAGAAATTTCTTATGTCGAAAAACGGCGGTAGTTGGAAGGAGTCTGAAATAATTTCTATTCTAAACCCGACTGCTCAGGAATTATTTTCATTATATTCAAACACAGGAGAAGATTTCAGATTCAGCTATTTCTCTGGTCATGGATGCATAATAAATGATAATCAATATATTCTTATAAACAACTGCCTTATAGGTACCTCAAACCTGACGTACAAGGTTAAACGGGAGGTGATTATTTTTGATTGCTGTAGACACGAGTATTCTTATCAAAAATTGGCAAAGAATTATATTATTAAAGAATCACCAAATCTCGATCACAAAACTGAAATAATATACAACTATAACAGCCTCATAAGTACCCTCGAAGGGACTATTATATTCTATACTGCTTTAAAGGGCAAATCTGCTTTTGCAACTTCCTCTGCTTCCTATTTTACTTGCTTTTTCATTAAAATTCTGGAACAGCTAAAATGTTTAAAAATAGACAGACCCTTATCTATTATTGCCTTTTTCAAGCTTATTTCTTTAGCAATGAAGAAAACCGGAGGTACTCAAACCATCACAATGGTATCAAACAATAGCTGTAACTACCCTTTTTATATGTGTTAATGGAATGTAATTAAGTAAGGTTATTAGGGTTTAAGTAAGGTTATGTAATTAAATCTGTGGGGGCTAAAGGGTTGCCCTTGAAAACCATTATTGAATATTGGATTATTTAAGCCCATAAAACGCTAAATACTGGCTAAATTCAAAGATTTTCTTAATTCCGCCATATAAAGGGTTTAATATTGGAATAGTAAGGGGAGCGAAGCCCTCCGCAGTAATGTGGAGGGCTTTTTTGTTGGTCGCCTGACCAACACATACGGTAAAAAACGTAAATTCATCATCAGAATGAGCCGGGTGAAACTACATAGTAAGCAAGAACTCCTATCTGCTATCTCTACAAATAGGGAAGTGATAAAATCCTATGGAGTAAATCGTTTGGGTATTTTTGGTTCATTCTCGAAAGGAACCTCAACAGAATTAAGTGATGTTGATTTGCTGGTAGATTTTGTACCCGGCAAAAAAACATTTGACAATTTCATGGACTTGTCCTTCTTCCTGGAAGAACTATTTGGTAGGAAAGTAGAGCTTGTAACTCCTCAGTCACTCAGTAAATTTATCGGTCCTTACATTTTAAAAGAGGTAGAAAATGTCAGCCTCTAATCTCGAATTGGTTCGTCATGTATTGATAGAAACCAGTTTTATACTGCAGCATGTTGAGGGTAAAACAAAGGATGAAGTAATTCATGATGAAGTTTTATGTCGTGCAGTAGTTAGAAGTATTAAATAATTGGCGAGGCTTCTAAAAAGATTGACGAAGAATTTAAGGCCCGTCATCCCTATATCGAGTGGAAGAAGATGGCGGGTACCCGTGATAAATTAATTCATGATTATTTTGGAATTGATTACGATATTGTTTGGGATATTATTGAAAATAAAATACCGGATTTAGACCATTTTCTTAGGCAGTTGGTTTAAGTAAGTTTTTTCATACGCATATAAATAGTCGGTCGCTGGTCCCGACGCTACGGTCGGGATGCAGATAGTATCGTCTGCATTCAAGTCCAACTTTGGAGCATAGCCCTCCGCAGTTATGGGGAGGTTTTTTTGGCGACTATATAAAAGTGGAAAAAAGAAGCCTTGTAAAATTTGATTTACTAGGCTTCTTTTTATCTATTTAAACGATTCTTAAACCTTATGCTGTTATGCCAACAATACTTCCGCAGGAATACTCAACTCCCTGTGAAACAACTTTGCCAGTTCCAGTGTGAGTGGTTTACGCTTGTTCAGTAATGCCGATACATATCCCTTGCTGCCAAATTTCCCAACTAAATCTTTATTTTTCAAACCCAAATCCTGCATCTTTAATTTAATGACTTCTATAGGATCGGGCACAGGAACAGGATAATGAACATCTTCATACTGTTTGATCAGCAAAAGGGCTACCTGAACTTTCTCACCCTCAGCACTTTTGGGCTTAATGCGGCGATCAAATTGTTTATCAACCCAATCGAGGTATTCCTGGTATTGCTTTTTTGTTTTTATGATTTTAAGTTCCATACTTATTTCTTTTTAAAAGGAATGGTTGTAACATCTATCTTATCGTATTCAGCATGTGTACCAAACCATTTTATCTGAATGGCTTTATAATCAAACACCATTCTTACCACCAATCTGTATTTATTTCCCATAATATTAAAGACAACCCTGTCATCCGCAACCAGACTCGCATTTCCATAGACTTTTTTTAACTCATTAAAGTTTTTAAAATCAGCATTCACCAGTTCATGATACCACTCCTGCAAAGCTGTTGCGGCAGCCGGATATTTTCTGCAGTAATCCAGTAAGGTTTTTCTGGTGATGATATTGAACACGATACAAAGATAATAAAAAGTTTACTATTGGAAAACTTTTCAGTACCCTTAACAAAACACCAAGTTTATAAATAATCTTTAGCTCCTCAATGATCTGGGTCCGCTGCAGGGCTGTGATGCAGACAGCATCGTCTGCATTCAAGTCCGGCTTTGGGAGCGAAGGCCTTACAGCAATGTGGGGGACTTTTTTTATAGTTCCCGCCTATGGAGGGGTTGGAGCATCCCTACGAGATTCTGTGTACGAATACCTAAGGACTTGTAAGGGTATCCTAAGGTATAGGTAAGGGGAAGCTAAGATATAGCAGTAAGGGAAATAGAAGTAAAGTAGAACAATAAAGGAATGCTATGCGGGATGACTACATAAAGCGTAGCTTGCCTCTGTGTAACTTTTGGAAAGTTCCGGAACTTTCCAAAAGTTGACCGTCATTTTCTTAGGCAGTTGATTGTCACCCCTGAGTAACCTCGTGATCGCAGATTAGGTTGGCGACGAAGGGGCACAGGGGGATTCACCAAGGGTTCAGTAAGGGTTCACTAGGGGTTCACCTTTAGTTCGCCTTATCCACATTTTAATTCCGTACCCTCTGTAAAGCGATTTCAGGAATAAAAAACTAGCAGAAAAAAAATACTTTTCGCCAATCTTTTCATTATCAAACACTTGCAAGGGGTGGCACCACCCCTGCCACCCTTTTCATATGGCTTCAGTATCTAGGTTTGTGATCGCAAGCAGGACTCTACTTACTTGTTTGCTGCAGAAAACAAGTAAGTGTGATATCAAATTAAGGTATTGTAGATTCAGAAATTATCGAAAGCTACTATCTGATAATCAATAGGTTAACAGGGCTGATACCAGCCCTACCAGCCCTAACCATGATTGTTCAATACTAGGTTTGTTTTGTCATGCATGCAACTGTTAAATATAATGACTGCAGCAGAACCATTTAACAGACAAACAATTTTCAAAACATTAAAAACAAACAAAATGGCAAAACAAGTAGGCATATTACCACTGGAAGGCAGAATTGAAAACCTGACCTTTTACCGTACCGCCAACGGTTACAGTGTACAAAAAGTAAAAGGGGTTTCTAAAGAAACCGTAGCAACCAGTCCGGCATTTCAAAGAACCCGAGAAAATATGGCAGAATTTGCACGCGCAGTTAGCGCATCAAAACTGCTTCGTATGGCATTGAGTGATGCCATCAGTGGTTCAAAAGACAGCCGTATGAACAATCGCTTAAACACCGTCATGCTCAAAGCTGTTAAACTCGATCAAGTAAGCGATCGTGGATTTCGGAATGTACTGGATGGTGAATTACAAATTCTCGAAGGTTTCGACTTCAACAAAGCTGCTTCTTTTGAACAAACTTTTGATGGAGGTATTCGCAGTTCTTTTGACCGTGTTACGGGTGTTTGTACACTTGAAGTAGATAGTTTTCAGATGGAGAAGAAATTGAAGAAACCGGATGGTGCAACGCATTTCCGTTTCTTAATGGCTGCTGCAGCTATCAACTTTGAAACAGGTGTAAAAGAGTCTGTATCTGCGGAATCGGAATACATAGCATATGCTTTGAGTGGGGTTGTTGATCCGCTCAACATCAGTGTATCCTTATCTGAAAACAGTGAACACCCGGTTATGTTAGCAGTAACCATCGAATTTGTACAAGAGATCAATGGTAAAATGTATTCCATTAAAAATGGATCACACAATGCTTGTATTTTACACAGAGTAGATACGAATGTGTAAACATATATAGCAGTCTAGAGCGATGAGGGCTCAAACCTGGATTTTTTAATGACCTTATGTCCGGTACCAAGGCATAGGGTCATTTTTATTTTATTTTGCTGTTGCCCGACCAACAAAAACAAAAAAGAACCCCGACAAATAATCGAGGTTTCTTTTGAAAGAAAAACGAATAAATCAAAAGTTGTTAGGGTCTAAATACCCCCACGTTTTTAGCCCACTTATCAACAACTCTACGATTTAGTGTTATTCTAAACAAAATCTTAGTGGCTATTTAAGATCGATATAGTAGATAAAATGTATTGCTGACTTATTGGGTATGGCATTCTTTTGAACAGTAATAACACCCATTCACTTGCTTGTAATGTTTTTTCGCTTCTTTAACTGCATCCCTACAATTAGAGAAAGTGCCTAAATAAGTTCTGTTTTGCAATGAAGGAAGAAAGCTGCAATGTTCATGATGCACTTCATGATCGCCATTTCTTTGTGGAAGGTTATTGACGTAATAGTTTTTCATACTAAAAAAATTTAGTAGCCTAAAAGTATAACCTGCAGGACGCTAAATTTTACGGGAAACCGTTAATACTTTTAAACTTATCTGTTACTTTTTATCAAACCTTTGCGATTCTATTTTTTTAATAATGATCCAATCATCTTCGCATATAATGTTGATAGTGTACTGGGTCTTAAAATGGGGATCTAGCAGCCATTTACCTTTTAGCAGTATTGTGGGGTTGTATACTGAGTTGCCGAGTACATAGTTCAACCGTTCGTTCCATGCGGTCAGCTGTCTTTTTTCCTCTTGGGACTGATCTACTATAATAAAACATGAGTCACAGCTCTCCATTTCTATTTTTCAGTTTTCCTCTCCCCCTCCCCCACAAACCAACTCGCCAAATACGCCGTAAACGTTCCAAACAATCCCACCCCCACTGTCATCAATAAGGCAGCAATCATTCTGCCTTCGGTGGTAACAGGAAATTTGTCGCTATCACCCACGGTGATAATGGTAACATAATCACATACCAATATCTACCAAGTTGGAAAAGTTTCAAATTGTTTTAGTTTTGGGTGTGGTTATTAGTGGTAACAATATCCGCATTCTCGCCGTTGTCTTGCTTTAGCTGTGGCTATATCAGTAGTTTCAATATCAGTACTGCATTTTCGCAACCCCTGACAATGGCTTGTTTTATGATACACTTTTGATAGCGGGCTGTTGCAGAGGTACACACTGTTACCATTGCTGCAGCTGAGCAGGGTGATGCTCAATACGAGAAGAGGATATTGTATTTGTACAATAAATCTCAAAATTTCTTTTCAACTTATCTTTTATAACAGAAATTTATCTGCCCGATAAAAGGTTCAGCTTTTTAACATGCATATCCATTTGGTGGGTAATCATTGCATCATAGTCTGTAGCCTTTTCATGTCGTTTGTTCATGAGGATAAAAAGTTCAAGGCCGAACAAAAGGGAAAACCAGATCACGTAAACAAAGAGTGCAATTGGAGATTTACCAAGTAGGCTAAACATGATGTTTAATTCATCTAAAAATCCAGTCTTTTCCTTTAAGGTTCTTTCAATTGACCCCCTGAGATTTGATAGAGAATCTCCCTGTGACAGAATCATTCTTTGAAGTGAATTTATTTGAGAATCTAATGGAGCAATTAAAGCGATATTGGGGTTGGGTATTTGTGACCTTGCTGTTGTTGGTTTAGTCACATAACGGGTTCTTGTTGTTGTTTTTCCAGTAATCGGATCTGTTTCACTAAAAGTTTCCGGAACCGGGGTACTTTGTGTAGTGGTAGTATTGATTACTGGATTTTTTTGTATTTGTAAGTTTAATACTGTTCGCTGGCTATCTTTTTCTAGATGTAAAGCCTTCAACTGGTCGATTTGTTTTTGCCTGATACTAGCCCTGGAAGGATAAATGAGTTCAACCTTATTATTTATAAACTGCTCCTTCTCGAGTTCAATATCGTCTTTAAAAATAATCTGGTCGATAATGATTGAACCAATGACGGCCATTGTAAACGCAATAATTCCACGAAATATCTGCAAATAATTATTTCTATGCGTTTGCATAATGATCTGTCGCTCAATCTGGATGATGATGATGATAAAAACCAACGAACAAGCCATACTGATACCGCTGCTTGAATGCAAGTATCGGTTTGCAAAAGAATACCCAATTATACCCCATAGCAGGCACATGATGATCATGGCAGCGGTATATTTTTTTACCGATTTTTTGGATACTTCGCTACAGTTTTTTAGGATTCCATAATTATACCCCGTAAGGAAGCAGCCGATTTTTATCCAGCCTTCTCGCATGCTAAACATATTTAAAAATTTTTCTTGTTGCTTTCATGTATTGCAATGGCGGCCATCCCATTCTGAAACCCACGCTTATAACTGATGATGAGCCTGTGTGAGTCTCCCTGTTCAATCGCTTCTTTTTGAAGCTCTAGTATTTTATTGTAATGATCATCCGCTTTTTCTTTTCTCATCTTCAGTTCATCTACCACGTCTACCATACCAAGCCGACCCCTGCTTGTTATTAAAAAATCAAGTTCACGGATAGCATCTTCATAAAAGGTTCTTGCCTTCCAGATTACTATTTCCAGATCGCCCTGTATTTCACGCACTTTTTCAGTCCGGTAAGAAGTATCTGGATTCACCAATGCATCCTCATAACCCGTTTGGTGGTAGTCCTTCGATAAAAAAGAATACACCATGTGTATATTGTGCTGAGCTATTTCACTTTCTTTATTTGGCTCAGCATAATTATTTACATGAGCTTTTTCTATAAAAACATCTTCAGGAATTTCAGGGTCAACTGGGATGTTATCTACACTTTTTTTTTCAAATATTTTAGATATCCAAGACATAAAAAAGATTTAAAGAGTAATTGAAGGAACTTTGAATTTTGAATGACCGCGACCGTGACAGGTGGAACAAAGTGTGATCAATAAATGGCCGGGATAATCCCATGGCACTTTAAATTTTTGAATTGCTTTTATAAAATGATATTGGCGGTGATGAACTTGAAGGTCTTCGTCACTGCCACATATCACACATTTAAACAGGTCGCGCTCTATGATCTCTTTCCTTTTAGCTTTCCAATTAGGGTGCAGTATAAGTGCACCGTATGAACCATGTGTTTCAGGAAATTCTTTATTTTGAGGGTGAGTAGCTGAAACATTTTTTTCATTGGCTATTCCTTGTTTTATATATCTGGAATATCTAGTCTGTTGCGGTACATTATATCGTTCATTTTGAAAGTGAAATCTGGCCATTGTATAATTTTGTCTTTTATTTATAGCTGTTAGGATATTTTCTTAAAGAAGCTCTGTGTATTATGCTGATTTTACTGTTCGGCTATAACCGATGATTCTATTTTTATCTCTTCCTCTACGATCTTCTTCTCCTTCTTCACTCTCACCTTCGCAGTTTTAAACGGCTTTATCAACCCCACATCCATCTTATCCGCAATAATCTTATGCACCGCAGCCAGTATAATCTCATCCTCACACTTTTCATTGTACCGGGTTTTAATCAGTTTCTTAATACATTTTAAAACATCGTCAGAACAAATGATACCAGCAATATTGTAAGGGTCAGTGGCTTCGCATTTATTCCAGAGGGGTTTAAAGGAATTTTTCACCACACTTTCTTTGTGCAGGTGCTGCAAATGATTGGCTGCATTTTTTAAATTGCTAACATCACTCAAGTCTATAGAAAATATTAGACGGGATGAGATGGGTTGTTCAAAAATGATCTTATAGAATTCGAAATTCTTTCCGTTGGTGAGCAGGGCGTATTCAATGCCTTCATTGGCGCCATAGTTGACGGTTTGCCTTAAATGTTTTTCGGATAGCTGAAAGGAAAGTGCTTTTACTTCTACCAGGAAATGTCTGGTTTTATTTACCTGTATCACATAATCAGCATACGTGCCCTTAATCATGTATTCTGTTTTAATTTCTTCCAATTGCTTATAGCCCAATACATCTGAAAGAAAACGGTTGATCATAATACGGGTACCTGATTCATCCAGCTCTTTGATGTTGCCATCTAAAAAATCTTTACGGTAGGCTTTCAATGAATTGAGTAGCTTTTGTTGCTTTAGGGCAGTGAGCATAAGATTCGTTTTGGTTGATAAGGACAGGCTCTATCCAAAACTAATAGGCAGATTTCTATTTTTATTACGGCAAACCGTAACCAGGGGGAAGAATAAAATGTTTTTTGAAAATAAATACCAGTGATGCAAATAGCTCTTTCGCTATAATGCCAATTAGGTGTGAGGGATTAGGAGTTAGGAGCGCCATCGTACAATAACAGTAATATCTCTTCCTAACGCCTAACTCCTAATACCTAACACCTATCGCATTTATAACAAACCCGCATTGCTACAAAACACCATCAACTGTTGGTTGTTTAAAAAACCCAACTCTTCTCTGATTTGGTTGAGGCGTTTTTCAATGCTGCTTAAGCTGGAAGGCTTAATGTTGTGTTCTTTAAGATAAGCAGGTATTTCATTTTGCTGGTACCCCTCATTCAGCAAACGGATAATCGTAATATCGAAATCTGTGAACTCGTAGGTATTTGATCGCTTAATCTGTTGTGCCAATGATCCGGGATAGTATCGTTGTCCTTTTGAAAGTGCATGCATCGCCGACTTTAATTCCTGCACATCATGTCTTGCTTTGCGTACATAGGCGTCTACTTCATTATGTTCAAATAGGTTGTGTATATCGACAGGACGATGCTGTCCCGATAATATCAGAACGAGAATACTAGGTTGAATCGCACGAACAGCCCGTATGAGTTCAATTCCATCATGGATCTGCTGAGGAGTTCCATCATCCTCAAAAGAGAGATCGGTGATCAGCAGGTCATAAGGTTCTCCCTTTTTTTGAGCGAGTTGAATTTTGGCAAAAGCATCATCGCAGTAAAATGCATAATCATACTGCTTTACTTTCAGGTCTTCCATCGTCTTCTGCACCGATAGATTCGCAAACTCATGGTCTTCGGCAATAATAACTTTATCAATCATACTTTACTGGCTTGAAGCGGAAAGCGAATGGCAATCGATGCACCCCCCTTATCGCTTTTTCCAAAAATAATCTCCCCGTTCAATGCTTGAATACGGTTAACCGTATTGTTCAATCCATTGCCGTATTGAATGTCTGCAGGAAACCCTTTTCCATCATCGCTATAGCTGATAGTGCCGCTGTTGTTGTCTTCTTTACATTTTACGACCACGTTGGTTGCGCCACTGTGTTTTTTCATATTGGTCATGATCTCGCGAAGAATCAATAAAAGCTGATCTTTTTGAACACCGGTAACTTTGTTCCAGAATACAGGTTGGTTGCCCACTACAAATACCCTGGTTTGCTCATTGGTAAATTCATTCAGCAGACTATGGATCTGTTTATTGTAATCTGTGTCATCTGTGAAACTCATTTCTTCTTTCGATATATCCCTTGATTTTTCATACAGCAATTCAATTCTTGTCAGTAAGGGATCCCGTTTAATTTCCTCACTGTGTTCCAGTTCGTTCATGATTCCGTAAAGTCCGTTGGCCACTACATCATGTACTTTTTGAGAGGTTTTTAATTTCGAATCTCTTATGGATAGTTCTGCTGCTTGTTTGATGCGGCGTTTGCGTTTATTATACCAGCTCCATAGCAGAATAATTACAATCGCTGCTAGCCCCACCAATCCATAAAACCATAGACGTTGTGTGGTGACTTTTGATTTTAATGCAAGATTGTCTGCTTTGCTTTTTTGGGAATCATATCTAATGAGTGCAAAGCGATTCCTGGTTGTATCTCTGGCAAGCTGCAGGCTGTCATTTAGTTTTTTAAATTGGTTATACCATTTCTTTGAAGCCACTGCATTATCAAGTTTGATGAGCTTATCAATCGCTTCCAGCCTGTCAGCAGGGCTTTGGATGATGTATGCCTGCTGCAACATTTTGTTGGCATACCATAAAGCAGAATCGGGTTTTATTTTTTCATAATAATCAGACAGATGGGCATAGCTGGCATTTAAGCCACGATGATATTGGCTATCGGTTCGTATGCGTAGTGCCTGCCAGAATTCGGGTAATACCGGATGGCTGGAGTTCAACCGCCACTTTGTGGTGGCACTGTTATCCAATATTCTTGCAAAAAGAGATGGATTGCTGATGTTTAGTTGTAGGACGGAATCATAAATAGCAATGGCTTTATTGTATGCTCCTTTTTTCTGAAGTGCAACGGCCTTATCATTCATTAACTCAAGTGGAAAATTATCCTCTGTTGAAAAACGCATCGCCCTTTTATACATATTGATGGCTTCATCATAATGCTGAAGATCAACATTGATATTACCTAGTAAGCGATAGGTAAAGCATAGTTCACTGTGATGTTCGGTATTTAGTGTATCAAGTGTTCGTATAGCACCTGTTGCACTTTCTTCGGCGCCATGAAGATCGCCTGCCTCCCATTGCATATCACCCATGAACCTGTATGCGGTTCCTTTTTTAAGTGTATCATCGGCATTATCAACATACCTGTTATACATCAGGAAAGCAGAATCCAATTTACCCAGGTGATGATACCAATTGCCTCTGTCATAGTCTGTATACTTCCCGGGAGTATTATCTTTCTTGATGCCGCAACCCCAAAGAAGTAAGATGATTAAGACAAACAATTGGCCTTTTGATACTTTCAAGAATTTAGTTTTCTTAAATATATAAAAAAGGGCAGAATAACTTCTGCCCTTTGTGTTGCCTGTTAACCCCCTGTGGGAGGTGGTGGCGGTGGTGGTACCGGTGGCTTGGGATTACTTCCTGTTTCACCACCCGTATCATCGGTAGTTGAAACAGTTGTAGTATGTCCCTTTTTGTAATTACCGTTTTTATCGGGTGTCTGGGTTGGGTTAATACATAAGAATATAGCCAACCATATCAATAGTTCTACCATTGTTGAATGATTTAAAATGTGGTAAAAAATTGCTCGTACCGGGTTGCGATCCCGGCAGAGACTGTTTTGTAAGAAGCGCTTCTTACGATGGGAAGGAAGGGCGTTGATCGCAGTTTGGCCAGCAACTTCCCATACTTGCTAACCTCGCTGCGATCGCTGCACTCTGCAGATCATTTGATATGTTGTAACTGTTACCAAACGATCATGATACAAACATAGCATCGCCTAAAAGCCTGATCAGCAATGGATTCCGGTAATTCCAATGATTCCGAAGATTCCGGGAAACCGTAAAATTCAACGCTGGTTAGGAGCTTATTTTGATCCGCTAATTCCAAAAATTCCGGTTATTATGTACATTTAGAAGGAAGAGAAATTATATGCGGCTGACTCACCCGGCATACATCAAACTGGTATTTCGTACTTATCAATTGTTACGCAGTACGCCCGAATTCTCTCCTGCGTTGAAGCAGCCAACACCGGCAAGTATCCGCAAAGAGTGCCTTACTGTTTATAAGGAAAGACCTGATAGAAAAGATGAACCTGTTCTTAGATCTTTTTTTGGACCAGCCGCAGCGAATGGCTCATTCTTAACTCCCATCGAAAACTTTCCGACAGAAAAGTTTAAAGCATTCTCTAATTATTTGAAGGGCATAGCGCTTAGTACAGAAGATAAAAATGTAGAACTACTTGCCTGGTTAATAGATTTTCCGCATAGACCGTACCGGTATGGAATGGATGTAATTTTAAGCGAGAAGGAAAAAGCGATTTTAAATAGTGATGATAAGGTAGGTGAAAAGGTATCGCAAGAGATGGAAGCAGCAGCAGATGATAAGAGCGATGATATATTGGGTCAATCCCAGCGAAATGAGTTGGAGAATAATATTGCAATAACAGCTCATGAACAAGTACCGGTTGTTCCAATAAATGCGGTTAGTGAGAAAAGAACAGGAAAAAAGAGGTTGACAATAGATAAGAAATGGCTGATCATTGGTGTCGCCTTATTTGTTTCGATTTTTTCAATATCAATTTATTGGTTCTATAATAAAAGTGCTAACTGTATGTATTGGACAGGTGATCACTATGAGAGGATCGATTGTGACGAAGAGAACAATGATAAGGTTCTATTTAATGAAGAAAGGTGGAAAAATTTTAGGAAGATCACCGATTTAAGTACCATCACAGAGAAATCAATTGGAGTGGTACATTATTTTGGTAATAAGAATAGAGAGTTTTTTACCGGCGGCGGTAAACATCCCATTGAAACTACTCGACATTTGAGAGTGATGACACGCTATATCTGGGAAAAAGAATTCGGATCGAAGGATAGTATAAAAAACAATACTTCTGTTGATCATAATCAAACCATCCAATTAACCAATACTCAAAAATGAGAAATATACTACTGATCATTATTGTTTCTCTTTTGTATTCCTGCGATGATCCAAATGGAAAAGTTACTGAGTCGAAACAGCTCAATGAACGCATCACTCGTCTCGAACAAAAAATGGATTCCTTAACACATACCTCAAACACTGAAGTGGAAGGATACTCTAATAAGAGTACTGTTAGGGAAAATGGTCATTGCCAGGGAATCACCAAAAAAGGAACTCAGTGTAAAAGAAAAGCAAAAACCAACGGTTATTGTTGGCAGCATGGTGGTTGATCGTTGGCTTTCTGTATCCATTATATTCAAGAATTATTTTCTTTAGCCTTTACACTACATTAAATTTTCATAACACACTATAACCCCTGTGTTACAGACTACAATAAGAATAACTTGTTCAGCGTGACAAGTGCTGCTCCCTCTGTGTCAGGTTCACTATGATTTCGCAAAAAGAATCAATGGTTCCATATTCCCCTGATCTGCTTCTTTCAAAGCCTTTAAATATGTAGCTCTTGCATCTTCTTGTTTTACAAGACTAAAAGCTCCCCAGCTAAATGGCTTTTCTCCTTTATATACCCTGTACCATAACAGATCGGCCATAAAACGACTATGCCTGCCGTTACCATTCGGAAAACAATGAATACTTACAAGCCGATGTTTAAAGCGGATGGCAATTTCTTCGGGTTTGTATACATTGTGTTTTACCCAGTAAAGCGCATCATCCAGCAATTCTTTTAACGCGATTGAAATAGTCCATTTGTCAACGCCAATATTCTTGTCTGTTTTTCGAAATTCTCCGGCCCACATCCAAACATCACCATACATTTTTTTGTGTACGGCTTTGATAAATGCTTCAGTAAAAAATTTATGAATAGTGATGCGTTTGCTCCAGTAGAAGACCATTGCATTTTCAATATTCAGCTGTTCAAACTCATCCAGTTCACCACGCGTAGTAATAGAAGGGATGAGCAGCGCATCTTTCTCATCTTCATCAAGAGGTGTTTGTCCATCCGTATAGTCAAAATCTAATCCCATAATAATTTAGGTAGCTCGTTCTTAAACAGATTCTTTTTTTCTTCAATCGCTTTTTTAATTCTTTCAGCTGAATTTTCTTGGTCTTCCAGGCGCATGGTATTGCTTGTATGCAATACGATCTGCGTTGCTTTTTCTTCTGCCTTTCGCTCAATCAATGCTTCTAAGGAACCATCTTTCGGTACGAAACCATATACTAGTTGCATGTCAAGCTTAGCTGCGGTTTCTCTCAAAGCCCTGATGGTAATACTACCGTCCTGTTCACGTTTTTCTATATCCTGCATACTTTGTTTGGTAATACCCAACTTACGACCCAATTGCTCGAGAGAAATACCCAAAGCAACACGCAAAGCCTTAACCCAACCTGTTTGCGGTTGAACGATTGTAGACAGGGTTGAATAGGCCAACATTTTTTCGTTTAGGTGCTGTATCTGAAGTGCTTTTTTGCTCATAATATCATACTATAGTCTGACAAAATTATGTAAAAAGTAATGCTATAATATGACTAAAATAATAAAAAGTAAGATTATGGTATGACTTTTTGTGTTAATTAGTTGTAAGTAATTGATTTATAATGCAATAAAATTTTTAGTATATTTATTGTATCCGGAACCATTCACTCAAAAGCCCAATTAACAGCGTATGCGTATTTGCTTAATAGTAGCGTTTATTAATATCATATTTCTTATCGGTTGTACCGGTTCCCAAAACCAACTCACCAGCGAAGAAAAAAAACAAGGCTGGATATTATTATTCGATGGTAAAACCACCAAAGGCTGGCACGGTTATAATAAAGAAAGTGTACCTGCTGTATGGCTGGTCAAAGATGGTGAACTGCAATGCGACCCCACCAAAAGAACAGAACTGGAAGTAACCGATCTCGTAACAGACCAGTCCTATGAAAACTATGAATTACAATTTGAATGGAAAATAAGTGAAGGCGGCAATAGTGGTGTATTCATCAACGTCCGGGAAAAGAAGGAACTGATGGCAGCTTGGATGACGGGTCCCGAATACCAGTTATTAGAGAAAGCACATGTAGATTTTGATAAACCTGAAAAGAAACCGGGAAGTCTGTATGCATTTACCAAAGAACCTGCAACAGTTACCAACAAGAAACCGGGAGAGTGGAACCAATCGACAATCAAACAAGTAAATGGTGTGATTGAATTTTATCTGAATGGAGTACGCACAGCTAAACAGGATCTAACATCGCAAGACTGGAAAGATGCAGTAGCCCAAACTCATTTTAAAGCATATCCCGAATTTGGTGTGGCCACCAAAGGACATATTGCCTTACAAGATTGGCAAAAACCGGTATCCTTCCGAAATATCAAACTTTTACCTCTATAACGCTATGTAATTTCTCTCGCCATTGTTACTCGCCCGCGACCAACAACAGCGGATATCTTATAAACTATAATGATGAATATCAATTCACCCTTACTTTTTTAACTCTGCCGCATGTTTCGCACCCGCCTCTCTCAAAATTTTGTAATAATGTTGGAGTGTAGAGACAATACTGGTGCCTTTATTTTTTTCAATTTGACCTCGTACATAATCTAAAACCGTTTCTTTATCTACCTCATCTATAAAGTTGAGATTTACTTTCCACCAAATCGCATCGTCAATAAATTCAGTGAATTTAGAGGATACGGCAAATTTTAAAATATTACCACCACTGGGATAGAATTGTATACTATGACAATTCAATTTCTGTTGCGCAAAAGCAGCATCCCACATCTTACGTATTTTTTCACCAATCACTTCTTCACTATCCTTTTCAACATCTACGCAAGCGGCGTCTAAAAGTTTTCTTTGGTACATATATACATAATCACCTTTCGGTTTTGGATCTTTGCTTCGACTATCAATATTGATACAAATATTTTCCAGCTTTTTAAGATTCGGACAAGGCTGTATCTCACTCTCCACCACTTCTAAAGATTGTAAAACCAATATTTTTCCATCGGGTTGTAGTACAATGGTTCGCACATCCCCATTTGCTCCTGTACCACGGTTGAATGTATCATTTGTTAAAGTACCATCTGCATTCAAGCGTGCGATTTGGTTTCTGTTGATTCCATTGTATTTGGTAAAATCTCCGCCAACTAATATTTTTTTATCAGATTGTAGGGTAATGGTACGCACCTTGTAATTAGCCCCTACAGTAGATTCAAAGGTTTTATCTAGGCTGCCATCGGCATTCAGTCGAGCTATTTTATTTCTAGTTGTACCAATATGCTTCGTAAAATCTCCACCAATCAATATTTTTCCATCAGCTTGTAAGGCAATGGTATTTATTTTTTCATTGGCACCTCTATTCGAATCAAAACTATCATCTACACTGCCATCTGCATTCAATCGTGCAATATGGTCTCTGATGATACCATTGAAAAATCTGAAGTTTCCACTAATCAATATCTTCTCATCGGGTTGTAAAGTAATCACATCCACAGAAGATAACAATGTTCCCTCACCCGGGTTAAAACTTTTATCAAAACTACCATCAGCATTGAGTCGGGTAAGGCCGCCGAATCTCATCTTTCCATTAAAGGAGTGAAAATATCCACCCACCAGTATCTTCCCATTTGGTTGAAGTGTGATGGCATATACAAGACCATCTATTTCTTTATCTAGTTTAAAAGTTTTATCTAATGTACCATCTGCATTGAGTCGAGCAACGCGTTTAACACTCATCCCATTGTAAGTGTTAAAAGCTCCGCCAATCAGTATCTTTCCATCGGGTTGTAGGGCTAAAGCATCCACACTATTGTCTGCTCCTGTGCCGGGGTTAAAACTATGATCTATTGTGCCATTTGCATTTAGTCGGGCGATGCGACTAATATTCTTTCCATTGAAGGAAGTAAAGTATCCGCCAATAATCAACTTCCCATCGGGCTGTATGGCAACTTCAGCAACAGCATTATTGGCACCTGTGCCGGGATTAAATGTATTATCTATTGTTCCATCCGCATTCAATCTAGTAATATAACTCGTTTTACTAAGGTCTGATGAGTTGTTAAAGTTTATATTGGTAAGTGGGCTGTTATTTTTATGAACCAGGTTGTTTGATATTCTACTAACATCTACCCCGATATTTTTTGTGTAAAGTGAAGTGTTGTTTTTATCCATTGTTTGCGAAATGGATTGGCTACTACAAAGTAGTGCTGATAGTATGATAATGTAATATGTTTTCATGGGCTCGTATGCGTGTATTTTAATTCAAAATAGGTTTCTGTTAGCAATTATCAATAGCTATTATTGGGTATTTTCTCTGCTCTTTGATCGCATAAAAGTGAAACCTGTCTTATTTGTCTTAGTTTAATGTTAATAATACTCGGATGATACCCTCGCCGTTATTGTTCGCCCGATCAACATGTCTATCACTCATCCTTAAAAATTCTTTCACTAAATTGAAAACAAATCTACTTGTATGCGAAAGATAGCTCTCCTTAGTCAGTTACTGATATTAATGGCTGTATCATCTACAACCATTATTGCACAGAAAAAAACAACCATTCAGGTGAAAGGATTGAAAGCAGCAGTGGAAGTATGGAGAGATGAATGGGGTATGAATCATATTTATGCCAACAACCAGCAGGACCTTTTTTTTGCACAAGGGTATTGCGCAGCCAAAGACAGGCTTTTTCAGTTTGAAGTATGGCGCCGGCAAGCAACAGGAACCGTTGCCGAAATATTGGGTGAAAGGGAACTGAAAAGAGATATCGGAACCAGACTGTTCAAGTTCAGGGGTAATATGGATAAGGAACTGAACTATTATCACCCGCAGGGAAAAGAAATCATCAACGCGTATGTAGCGGGTGTAAATGCATATATCAGGGAGATCAACCAAACACCGGCAGAATTGCCTATAGAATTTAAGCTGCTCAATATTCAACCCAAAGAATGGACTGCTGAAGTAGTGATATCAAGACACCAGGGTTTACTCGGCAATATTACACAGGAACTCAATATTGCATTGGCTATTCAAAAAGTAGGCGTTGAGAAAGTAAAAGAGATCATGTGGTTTCATCCGAAAGATCCCGATCTCAAAATGGACAGCAGCATACGTGTGGATCTGCTGAGCCCTCAAATTCTTGAACTCTATAATGCTTATCGTAAAGATGTGGTGTTTGTAAAAGAAGACTTGGTAAATCCAACAACAACAGCAGCCGCATTATTGAATCAGGCAAATATCAAAAGAGAGAAAGAAGCATTTGAACTCAATCCAACCACAGACGGAAGTAATAACTGGATCGTAAGTGGAAAAAAATCGGCCAGTGGTTTTCCCTTATTGGCAAATGACCCACATCGTAAAATTGCCGCACCCTCATTAAGATATATGGTACACCTTGTGGCACCCGGCTGGAATGTGGTGGGTGGAGGTGAGCCCGTTATTCCCGGTGTTTCAATCGGACACAATGAATATGGCGCATGGGGTCTCACCATCTATGAAACCGATGGCGAAGATTTGTATGTATACGACCTGAATCCCGCTAACCTAAATCAGTACAAGCATAAGGGAAAATGGGTAGACATGCAATCAATCGAAGAAAAAATAGCCGTAAAAAATGCAGCCACTGTAACTGCTCGATTGTTGTATACGCTGCATGGGCCTGTTACTTATATCGATTCGGTGAACCATAAAGCCTATGCTGTTAAATGTGCATGGATGGAACCGGGAGGGGCACCCTATCTTGCTTCGCTACGAATTGACCAAGCCACCGACTGGGCATCATTCCGAGAAGCTTGTTCCTACAGTCATATACCCGGAGAGAATATGATATGGGCAGATAAAAAAGGAAATATTGGCTGGCAGGCGGTAGGTATTGTTCCCGTGAGAAAAAACTTTAGTGGCTATGTTCCCATACCCGGTGATGGTCGTTATGAATGGGATAGTTATCTGCCTATTAAAGAACGTCCACATGTACTCAATCCGGAACAAGGATTCTTCGCAACCGCCAATCAAAATGTAACACCCAATTCCTATAAAAGATGGGATGCAGTGGGGTATACTTGGGCAGATGCATATAGGGGTGACCGTGTAAATAGGGTATTGAGCCAGGATAAAAAATTCACGATCGAAGAAATGGCGCAGTTGCAAAACGATTATTACTCTATTCCTGCAAGCGAGCTGGTACCCTTACTGAGTACTGTTACACTCTCTGATGAAGCATCTATTGCAGCAAAAAAATATTTTGATCATTGGAACTATATATTGGGTATGGAAAGTATTGCTGCAGCAATTTATGCGCAGTGGGAGCGACAAATATATGTTCAGGCAGGAACTACATTTATACCGGCAGCAGCAAGAGGCTTGATCAGTTTGCAATTAACCACGATCATCAAAATGCTAAAATCACCTGAACCCTATTTTAAAGAAACAGGAAAGTCACCCGAACAATTGAGAAATGAATTTCTGGCAACCACATTTAAAGATGCAGTTGCTGCACTGAAAAGAAGATTGGGCGCAGATATGAACCAGTGGCAATATGGACAAACAAAATTTAAACATGCATTGATTCGTCATCCACTGTCTGCATTTGTAGAAACAGAACTGCGCAATCAATTAGATCATGGTCCGCTTCCGAGAGGCGGTAATGGTCATACGCTAGGTGCAAATGGTGGTATCGACAATCAGTTAAGTGGTGCCAGTTTTAGAATGGTAGCCGATACAAAAGACTGGGATCAAACACTCATGATCAATACCCCCGGACAATCGGGTGATCCTGAAAGTCCCTACTATCGTAATTTATTCGAAAAGTGGGCAAAGGATCAGTTCTTTCCGTCTTATTTTTCAAAACCAAAAATTCTGCAACACACCAAAGAAATTTCATTGTTGAAGCCGGTTCAGTAAATGTTTTTTAGTTGTTCATCACATTAAAACAGTGTTGCCTTTCAACTTTTGGAAAGTTCTAAAACTTTCCAAAAGTTCACTAGAAAACGAAAAATTTGCTTATTGTTCTGAAACTGAATAATGAATGTATTGTGGTACTTTTATCTACTTTAAATCAGTCATCATGAAATCATTCTTATTGCTCTTTCTTTTAAGCATGTCAATATTGGTGTCAGCACAAAAAAGTCCATATGCTGTAACTTCTTTTCTGGAACAGGGCCCTAAAGCACCTAATACCCATTATATCGG